>NZ_JBBMQY010000005.1:0-269239 GCF_038900255.1 Pseudoalteromonas sp. AS84
TTGTTACGAAAGTCACGCTTAAATTATTTAATCCATTCACCAATAAATCAATTAAAGATCTATTTGCACAAAGAGAAGTTAAAGAGGGGTAAATGAGAAGGCATAATACCAATAAAAACCGTGTTTGGTGTTTATTTTCTTCTCTAAAAGCGAAGTGCCTCTTAACCTCTTAGTGAATAAATCACTTATAACGGGTACACTTGTTACGAAAGCCACGCTTAAATTATTTAATCCATTCACCAATAAATCAGTTAAAGATCTATTTGCACAAAGAGAAACGAAAGAGGAGTAAATGAGAAGGCATAATGCTAATCAAAACTGTATTTTATATTCATTCCCTTCTCTAAAAGCGAAGCGCCTCTTAACCTCTTAGTGCATAAATCACTTACAGTTACTTATAGCCCTTTGGATAACGACTTAAAACCTAAGTAAATAATTTTTATGAATTAAAGCGCTTTATGCCATCGACTAGCTTTAGAACATTGAAGTTTATTAGTAAACCAGTACTTATTTCTGCAAGTTTCATATAAGTTATTAATTGTGCGGAGTGAATTGGAAGAAGCTTATCAACCGCCTTTAGTTCAATTATTAATTTATTAGGCAATAAAATATCTAACCGGTAACCTGTATTTATATATTGATCTTTATAATATATCGGTAGCTCAACTTGGTTTTTAGCAGATAAGCCAATTTTACTTAATTCATATAGTAAGCAAGCTTCGTAACTTGATTCTAATAACCCAGGCCCTAAATTCCTGTGTACTTCTATAGCGCAACCTATTACTGTTTTTGTTAATGTATCAGTATCCATAGGTATCCTTTTGCTTAATCTACAAGCATTTAATTAACTAAGAAACAGTTTTAAAATAAGAATTAAGTGTAGTACAAATAAAATAGCAAAATTGAAGACTTGTAGGCTATATGAAGTAATCTATTAAGTTGTCACTCGTTTGTTGATCTTAAATCAATCGAAGATCTATTTGCACAAAGAGGGGTAGATGAGAAGGCATAATACTAATAAAACCGCGTTTGGTTTTTATTTCCTTCTCTAAAAGCGCAGCTCCTCTTAAGCTCTTAGTGCATAAATCACTTATAGCGGGTACGCTTGTTACGAAAGTCACGCTTAAATTATTTAATCCATTCACCAATAAATCAATTAAAGATCTATTTGCACAAAGAGAAACGAAAGAGGTGTAAAGGAGAAGACATAATGTTAATCAAAACTGTGTTTTATGTTCATTCCCTTCTCTAAAAGCGCAGCGCCTCATAACCTCTTAGTGCATAAATTACTTATTACAGGCTTTGCTTGTCACGCCAACAAGCGGAGTTTTTCAAGTTAACCGTGAATTGTTGGCGTAGACGCTGAGCTTGCTCGCGTGAGAAGCGCAGCTTCTAATCACTCTATATTAGGTAATTACTTGGCTTTGTATTTAGCTATGCTCTTTTCGACTTCGTTTAGACGCGGGTAATTTACTACTCAATATCGCCAAACATAAAATAGTCATAAACAACATTGAGTTTGCACCCGCTTGCAAAGAGTAATCTACCAACGAATGCAGCAGCATATCTATAATTGCAATGGCACAACCAAAAGCAACGCCCTGAAACAACGCTGTTTTACGCTTTCGCATAGTCGCTATACATAACCATAAACAATAAAGTATAAGTGAGCCCAGTGCAGCTGTAGTGGGTATACCCAGCTCTACTGCAAACTGTATGTAATCGTTATGGGCATTATCGTAATAACCCGAATAAGGCTCAGACTGATACGCCGGAAACGCAGTATAAAATGTCCCCCCACCAGAGCCCAACAAAGGCTTATCTAAAATAAGGGGTATTGAATCACGCACAACTTCGTCACGGGTTTCTGATGAAATACTGGTTTCACTAATACGCTGTTTAACTTTTTCTACATCAAATATAGCGCCAATAATAATTAAATCGATTATAAAAAAACTTATTATAAGTAGTTTAAACGCTTTAGGTTTTTGCCTGTAAATAAAAAACGCGAGTAGGCTAACAACCATTAATGCAATAAAAAATGCCGAGTTACCCATACGGCTACGGGTTAAAATAAGCGCTACGATAATAATAATTAACGAAATACGTAAAATTATTTTTGAGCTTAAAAGTATTTCAGCCCACGCACGCAGTGTTTGTTTTAATGTGTGTTTGTAATCGCTAGTAGAGCGCTTTAATTCACTCACTAAAACACCAATACCTAAACACAAACATAGAGCTAAAAAGTTAGCTAAAAAGTTAGAGTAGGTAAATGTACCAATAGCACGTTCGGTATGTTTATAACCAAATAGCGGGCTGATTATATCGGGCGATAGGTTTAAATAAGTGGCATACAAAGCCTGAAAAACGCCTGCACTTATAATTGTATATATTAAATTTTTAATACGCTTTTCAGTATTACAATAAATAAATAATAGCCAGCAAAATAAAATCATAAAACTTGTTTTAATAAGCATTTGTTTTGTTTGAAACGGATCAAGGCTAACGCTAAATATTTGTATAAAGAAAATTAAAACAACAGCACCAAGTGCAACAAACAAAGGCCAAGAATACAAAGGGGGATAGAGGGCCTGCTTATTATTTATAGCGCTATTAATTAAATGAACTAAAAAAGTGGCACCAATCAACAAACCAATAGCTAAAATAGCCCAAGGGCGATAGCTACCTAAGGGGATAGGTAGTAAAAAAAGTATTGCGCATAGCAACAAAAATATAAAACGATTCAATGTAAACTCATAAAGTAAAAACGCAGCCATAGGCTGCGTTTGTATTATATTTTAGAAGAGTGTTTAATTACCAACTTCAGATATACCAGCATCACCACCAGTACCACCAGTACCAGGCGGCACAGTAACTGTAGGTAAAACAATAACAGGAGGGGCTGCAACCGGAGTACCATCAGTAGGACCCGCAGCAGTCGCTTCAGATGCAACGGTGGGATCTATACCAGCAGTGATTGCAGCAATAGTTACCGCATCACTATCAGCATCAGCAGTTACTAAGGCTGCTAAAAAGTCAGAAATTAACGCATTATCTGCACCTAAAGAAGCAACAACCGCGTTTATTAACATATCAAGTTGTTCAGCAGAACAGGAGCCGTTTGCAATAGGCGAGTCAAGGTCCATAGGACCCATGTTTTGACAAAATTGCTCAATGGCAGCCACTAACTCGCTTTGTAATTCTTCTGGCGTAATATCATCAGGAGCATTATTCAAAATATTTAGTAAGTTAGTAAGGCTGTCAGATTGTACTACAACGTCAGAATCTGCTTGTGAGTAAACAGGTGAAATAGTAAAAGCCATTGCACCTATTAATAAACTCTTTAAAAAAATCGATTTCATCTTGTGTCCCTTTAAGTGAGTATCTAATTACAGAATTTTAGCGTGTCTGCGCAAAAAGTAAACTCTTTATTAACGTTATCACGGTTCTTACTTGTAAGTACTTTAGAAGGCTCCATAATTAAATTACCTTGTACACCATCACAGCCTAAATTTTCAAGCATTTTTAATGTTTCGGGTTTTTCAATTAAGCATGCCAACACTTTAATACCAAAACCATGACAAATATTATTAACGGTTTGAATAAAAAATTGGCTTTGAGAGTTATCTAACAAGTCTTGAATATAACTGCCATCAATTTTTACATATTCAATATCAAGGCCTTGTAAATACCTAAACGACGTTAAGCTCGTTCCAAAGTGTTCTATACACACATTAATGCCAATATCTTTAATTGCATCTATATGTTTTGAGGCTATGTGTACATTATAAAGTAAACTAATTTCATGTAACTCAAATATAAGGTTAGTTTTAATAACAGGTTTAGTGTGGGCATAAAGAGTAAGCCATTGTATAAAATCAGCCGAATATAAAGACGCCTTACTTACGTTTAAAGCAAATACGTCATCAGGGTATTGTTCTTTAACGTTTACAAAGTTACGAATTATTTTTTTGTCTAACTCTTCGGTTAAATTAAGCTTTTCGGCCATAGCAAATAAATGGCCATTATTAACCTTTTCACCTTCATGGGTAAAGTGGGCAAAAGCCTCAAAGTAACACTGCTTATTTTGTGAGTTAGCGCGTTTAACTGGCTGCACCGAAAAGCTAACCTCACCAGAGTCAATAATCGACTGAATAAGTGTACGCCATTGTTTAACACTAAATAGCGTGTCTTTATCTATTTTGTTAGTTTCTATTGTATCGCCAATAGTACTACCCGTATCTAAAGCAGATAAAACACTACCAATAGACGAGCCTTTATTCACTTCTAATATTGCAAAATTAGCAAACCCATTAACGTGTAAGCTATTTTTTTGTTTACTAAAAGCATCGGTGATTTCTAAGCGAGTTCTATTTAAAAACTGCGTATCGTAAGGTATAAGGGCAATAAAAGTACTACCGTTTAACCTAAATATTTTAGAGTTAGTAAGGTTACCAATAATTTTAGTAAGAATAACGCTTACATCTTTTACATGCGCGTCACCATCTTGATAGCTAACAGTTTGGTTTATATTAGTAAGTGAAGGTAGAGTAATCATCATTGCAGTAAGTGGCGCATCGGTGGTTATTGTATCAACAACCGAGCTAAAGTGATTTTCAAACAACTTTCGATTACCTAACCCTGTTAAAGAGTCAATATAAACTTCTTCTGTTAAGGCTTGGGTTTGTTTAGTTAAAGAATCAAACGTACTTTGTAAGTTAATAACCATATTATTTATAGCTTTGGTTACAGTGCGCAGCTCTCGTGCAACAGGTATTTCTTCGTTTAACGTAAAGCGCTTACGAGTAACAAGGTGAGCTTGATGCTCAACTGCTTTTAAAGGCTTAAATACTTCGCGTAATATTAAAAAGGCAACTGCAAGCGAGGCAATTAGTATTAAAAAAGAACCATAAAAACTGCGTTTTGTATGCTCCCACAACGTAACATAAGACTGCCCAGTATGGCTTGTAACCTCAAGTATACCCGCCATAATCCAACCATTATTTAGCTCAGACTGCATAGTCGGCGCTTTTAAACTACTTAAAGCAATAAACCAATTAGGCACAGACTCAACACGCTTAGGATTTTCCAGATCAAATACAACCTGGCTTTGTGAATTTGTAAATTTAATTTCTTTGTAGTAACCAGAATCAAAAATAGCGGTAGCCATTGTTTCAGCTATTACTAAGTTTTCTGGATCTAAATAAGGCGAAATAGAAAGCCCTAAGCTGGTAGCTGTGTCTTGGGCATGGCTTCCCATTTGGGTTTGTAAGTAATCGCGAGTAGTTTCAACATCTGTAACTACTCGAACCACAAATGAAACAACCGAAATAACGATTATTAAACCATAAACTTGGGTTTTAAGACTCAATCCATTTTTAAAAAGTCGAGACATAACTGGTAGTTCCTTTAATGTTACTTTTAATGGGAGCAAGCTCACCTTGTTCAATTCGCTCTAGCATAGTATTCCAAGCCGACACACCACGGCTATTTTTTACTTTATTGCCTAACCCTTTCGATTTAGCTAACCAAAGCCCTTGACCATTAAAACTGTAAATAGGCGTTAAATCGGGGCGTTTATTAGCGGGCAGCAGTTTAGTATTAAAGTTACCTAAAACAAAGGGTATTCTGTTTGGATCTTCTATATATATAAGTACCATGTGGGGTTGGTTTACTGTGCGCTGTCGTACATACATTAAACGTATTTTATCTTCGGGAACACCTAGCGCTATTAACGTAAAGTATTTAGCAATAACGTAATCTTCGCAATCGCCCATGCCAACACCTAAGCTCTCTAGCGGGGTAGCCCAGTAATCTTTTTGCTGCCAAAGATCTTCATCGCTTTTGTATTTAATGTGTTTATTAAAAAAATCGTTAACAAGATGAATTTTTTTCCATTCGCTTTCATCAGCAGAGTCATCAATAAAATTAAGCCAATCTTTAATTCGTTTATGGCCTTCGTTGCCATACTGTTGCTGTGCACGGGTAATAATATCGCTATTACGCAAATACAAAAGCATATCTTGTGCACATACAAAAAACGACACAATAAATAAAATGCAAAGCCCTAAGCGCACAAATGTTCCTTAAGTTAGTAATCCTTAATAAATAACTATACCAGTATAGTATTATTACTTTTAAAAAGGTAGATCATCAAAAAGAATTAGATGCCCCAATATGATTCACCCTGACCAGTTTGGTGCAACATAAAATTAACAAAAAAACAATCTAAAAGGATGCTTTATTTATTGAGTCAAACATTATGGTGTGTATAATAATGCTAACACAAGGTATGTGAAGCACGTTATATGGAAGTTAACTTTAGTTTCTTCTTTATATATTTACAAAATAATAATGAAAGGAATTAAAGTGAAAGTTTTAAAAGCCGTATTACCTGTAGCTGGTCTTGGAACACGTATGTTACCAGCCACAAAAGCCATTCCAAAAGAAATGCTGCCTCTAGTAGACAAACCACTTATTCAATATGTAGTTAACGAAGCCGTACAAGCAGGTATTAAAGAAATAATACTTGTTACTCACGCTTCAAAAAACTCAATCGAAAACCATTTTGATACCAGCTTTGAGCTAGAAGCCACACTAGAAGCACGTGTAAAGCGTAGCCTACTAGAAGAAGTGCGCTCAATAGTACCAAAAGACGTAACCGTAATTTCGGTTCGTCAATCTGCGCCTTTAGGCCTTGGCCACGCAGTACTTGCCGCCAAACCAATAGTAGGCAACAACCCATTTGCAGTAATGTTACCTGACGTAATTATTGATAAATACAAATCAAATCCTAAAACCGATAATTTAAGCCAAATGATCGACCGCTTCGACCAAACAGGCCACAACCAAGTAATGGTAGAGCCAGTCCCAAAAGAGCAAGTACACCAATACGGTGTGGTTGACCTAGCCGGTATAAAAATTAACGCGGGCGAAAACGCAACAATTAAAAACATGGTAGAAAAGCCAAATACCGATGAGGCACCAAGCAACTTAGCTATTACAGGCCGTTATGTTGTATCGCCTGCTATTTGGGATTTACTAGAGTACACCCCCCCTGGTGCCGGTGGCGAAATACAACTTACCGATGCATTACTGCAATTACGCCACTTAGAAACACTTGAAGCATACCATTTAAAAGGCCAGTCACACGATTGTGGTTCTAAATTAGGCTATATGCTTGCCAACGTAGAATATGCAATGCAATCAAGCCATATGGGTGAAGAGTTTACTAAAGCAGTTAAAGAATTAATCAAATCACAATAAAGCCAGGATGATAATTAACCTATCCTATCCTTTCCTTTCCTTTCCTTTCATAATAAAACTTTATAGGTGATTTTAAAATGACAAAAAAACTTTTTGTTGATAAAAAATTAATTTTGATTATTGGGTTTAGAAAGTGTGGAACGTCAACATTATATGATTATCTGGTTTCTCAAAAAGTAGGGCAGGGTTGTATAATTAAAGAACCACAGTTGCTTTGCTCTGGGAATGATTTTGATCAGGCTTTTATAAATAAATATTTAAGCTTGTTTGATGATAATAGCGACGTGCTGATAGATGGTTCTACTTTTATTGTAAATGATCCTCTAGCTATAGAAAAAGTTAAAAGTATCTTTCGAGAAGTTAAGATAATTGTTTGCGTTAGAAATCCAGTTGAGAGGTTTTTCTCTGCTTATTGGCATTGTAGAGGGAAAGAAATTAAGGAGGAACCGAGAACAATATACGAAGTTGTAGCAAATATTGATGCTTGGAAGTATGACCGTTATGAACAAGAAACAGAATGGGTAAATAAATGTGAGTATTACAATAATTACTATGGGCTGGATTATATAAGAGAACAGGGTATAGATGATGTTGATTTTAAACCTATTAATAACCGTTTAGCGTTTATGTACTATGGGGAAGGCTGTTATAGCTTACGTTTAACAAATTTTGATATAAGTGAAATTCTAATAGTTTATTTTGAAGATTTTATTATTGGGGGCTTCTGTATAGATGAATTAGCAAATTACTTAAACGTAGAGCTAAGTAGAGATGGGCTAAAGACTGTTGGAGTAAGTAATAAAGGGCTCAATAAAAGCGATGTCGAGCATTTAAATACTTTAAAAAGAATAAAAGTTCATAAGTTATTTCCTTCAAGTTTAAGAAAGAAAATAAAGAAATTATTTTATAAAGCAATTCCAACGACTAGTGATGCTATAAAAGGTACCGTAACAGAGTGGTACGTAGATGAAATTAATTACTGGCTTGAAATAGAACCAAGATTAGCTAAGTATTGGCCAAAAAATAAAGGAAATAACAAATGAAATTTTTAGTAACAGGTGCAGCTGGTTTTATTGGCAACTTTGTTGTTGAACGCTTATGTAACGATGGCCACGAAGTAGTAGGCCTAGATAACCTAAACGATTATTACGATCCGGCATTAAAACATGCAAGGCTTGAGCGTATTAAACACCTTACGCAATTTCGTTTTGTAAAAATGGATTTAGCCGATAGGGATGGAATAGCAAATTTATTTAAAGATGAAAAATTTGACCGCGTAATACACCTAGCAGCGCAAGCAGGTGTGCGTTACTCAATAGAAAATCCAATGGCTTACATTGACTCTAATTTAGTGGGCACTGCTACTATATTAGAAGGGTGCCGCCACAATAAAGTACAGCATTTAGTATATGCATCATCAAGCTCTGTTTATGGCATGAACGAAAAAATGCCATTTTCGACTGACGATGCAGTAGACCACCCTGTATCACTTTATGCGGCAACTAAAAAATCAAATGAGTTGATGGCGCATAGCTATAGCCATTTATACGATCTACCAACAACAGGGCTGCGCTTTTTTACAGTATATGGCCCGTGGGGTCGCCCAGATATGGCACCGTACTTATTTACCGATGCAATATTAAATAACCGTGAAATTAAAGTTTTTAATAACGGAAAAATGAAACGCGACTTTACCTACATAGACGACATTGTAGAAGGCATTATTCGCATTCAAGACGTAGTTCCAAAAAGAGACCCTGACAATAGCAATACCTCGCCAGAGTCAAGTAAAGCACCATACCGTGTATTTAATATTGGTAATAACGAACCTATCGCACTTATGACTTTTATTGAGTCAATTGAAAAAGCGGCAGGTAAAGTTGCCGACAAAAATTATATGCCAATGCAAGCAGGAGATGTTCCAGCAACTTTTGCAGATATAGATAGCCTACAAAAAGAAGTTGGCTTTAAACCTAATACAAACATTGAATATGGTATGCAGCAGTTTGTTGATTGGTATCTTGATTATAAAAATTAATAGTAGTTTTATTATTGATTTGTTTTTTAATTTTTTACCAAGTAATAGGGAGTGCGTTAATGATTGTAATGTCTGTTTGTCATTGCGATGAAACAAATGATTTTGGTGGCCTAGAGAAACAAGCGTTTACATTGGCAAATGAGCTTGCAAAAACATATAACGTAGTAATGCTATCAAGCACTCGAAAAATATCTAATGTTGGTTGGTCAAAAATTAATGGGATAAATACCTTGAGGCTTTGGACTTACACAACTCCACAGGTTTCAGGAAAAAAATTACCAGCTTCGCTTATTTGGGCCGCTCAACTATTGTTTTGGTTAATCAAAAACAGAAAAAAAGTGGACGTATTTCATTGTCATCAAATCAGAATTCACGCTTTTGTTGCAGCCTTTATGAATAAATATTTTAATACTAAAACAATATTGAAATCGGGAGTTGGTGGTCCAGGCGCAGATATAAATGTAATTAGTACACATAAGTATTTTGGCAAAAGAGGGCAACGATTTGTAGTTGAAAATAATAGCTATTTTATTTCAATTACTGAAACAATATCAAAAGACTTGCTCAAAGCTGGTGTAAAAAAAGACTTTATTAGTGTCATTCCTAATGGTTTTGAAACTCCTAAAGTAATAAAAAATAAAGCAGATAAATCAAAGCATTTAAAAAACTTTGTATTTTTAGGGCGCATTGAAAGTGATAAAAATATAGTTGAATTAGTTGAAGCTGCTTTAGAATTACTGAAAGAATACGAGTTTGTATTAAATATTTATGGAAAGGGACAACTTAAAAGTCAAATTGAAGGTTTGGTCCTAAAACAGCAAGCTTCAAAAAACATTAAAATTTTTGATTATATAAGCGATATCCCCAGCGTTTTAGTTAATAATTGTTGGTTTGTTTTACCGTCCGACGCAGAAGGGCTTTCTAACGCAATGATTGAGGCTATGACATACGGGGCAGTGCCAATAGTGACTAAAGTTAGTGGAGCCGTTGATCACATAGTAGAAGATGAAAATGGATATTTCATAGACGGATTTGACAAACAAGCAATAAAAAAATCATTACTTAAAGCGCTTAATACAGAACCAGAAAAGTGGGATTTAATGTCAGATAATTGTAAACATCTAGCAATTGATAGATTTTCACTGCAAAAAGTTGCAGGTCAATACTCAAATCTATACGAGAAGTTAAGATCTAAATGATGAAAAATAAAAAAATTATTATCTCTACTTACACTTTTTTACCAGACATAGGTGGGGTCGCAACTAATTCGTTAACAATCGCAGAGGCCTTTCAAAATAAAGGCTATGACGTAACTGTGGTTACGTTAACAAAAGATACGTCTTCGATTGACAAAAGAATCAAAGTTATTAGAAACCCAAATTTATTTTTATTATTAAAACTTTATTACTCAGCTGATTGGATATTGCTAGCTAATCTTTCTTTAAAATTATGTTGGCCATTAGCTTTTTTAAATAAAAATACGGCGTTACAACACCATTCATCGTCTGCTTTTATAAAAAATAAAACAAACTCATTTAAGAGCCTTTTAAAAAGAACTATAGAAAATAAAGTTATAAATAAGTCTATTCACTTTGTTAATAGTGGTTTTACTATGAAAGATGGAGGGGAGTTTTTTAATAACTTAAAAGTCTATATTACTTATCCAATTATGCAGAAAACAAGTGTAATTAAGGAAAGCGCCGATATACATAAAAACCGAAAAGGCGCAATTTTTGTGGGTCGTCTCGAACCTGAAAAAGGCGTTGAATTTTTATACAGTAATTTAGACGTAATAAAGAATAGGCTTGAGGTTAATCATTTTACTTTTATAGGTGGTGGGTCTTTATTTAATGACTTTAAAGAGAAAAGTACCGACAACTTTGTAATAAAAGGAGCAGTTGAACTAGATTCCGTTTATAAGCTTATGCAGGGGGCTAAGTTTGTTTTAGTACCTTCTATATGGCAGGAACCTTTTGGTATGGTTGCTGCTGAAGCATTAGCTTCAGGTGCTGTTGTTATAACATCTGATAGAGGTGGGTTACCAGAGGCTGTTGGAAAAGTTGCAGAACAATTTGATTTAGAGTCTGAACAATCATTCATAGAAGCGCTTGAAAATGCAAAGCTTAAAAGCAAAAGTTTTTTGGACAAAAATACCCTCTCAAAATATCAAGCTAATGTAAACTTACATTTAGATAAGTTCTCCGGAGAAAACGTTACAGCTGTAATGATCAATGCTTTTTTAAATGAAGAAAAGTGAGACTATTAACCAAAGTTAGTCCCATACTTTAGTAATAAATATTGGATATAAAATGAATAAATTAAGTACTAATAATGAAAGATAGTAAATCTGTGTTATCTGGAATTGGTAGTATGGCAGTACTTACTATTTCTTCTAAATTAATCAGATTGCTAATATTAATGTTCACTGCTCGTTTTTTAACAGCAGCGGATTTTGGCGTTGTAGCTGCTTTTAGCATGGTGTTTGCATTTGCTCATTTATTTGCAGGCATGGGAACAACGCGTACGATAGTCCAAAGGCCCATCATTAATAATTCACATATTGCTAGTGCATTATACTTCTCATTAAGTATTGGCTTAGTACTAACACTAATCATGTTTTTTTCGGCCGGTTACATTGCTGAATTTATGAATGTACCAGAGCTGATTTTACCGTTAAAAGTGTCGAGCTTTACTTTTTTAATATTAGCTTTTAGCAATACGTGTTCAGGATTATATCAAAGAGAAGGAAATATTGTTTTTATCGGAAAAGTACAAGCTTTAGGTACGGTATTAGGAGGTGTACTTATAACCGTTCCCTTAGTGTTCTTTGATGTAGGCCACTGGTCAATCATTTTTGGTTTATTGTTTTCTGAGGTTTTTTCTATTTTGATCGTTATTTTATTAGGGTTCAAAAAGTTACGGTTTAAGGCTAAAAAGAAAGAATTTGATGAAATTGTAAAATATTCATTCGCTTTCTTTTTTAATAACACAATAGGCTTACTAAGCCAGCAGGTTGATATAGCTGTTGTAAGTAAGTACATGGGAGCTATTCCTTTAGGTAATTATTCTAGAGCAATACAGCTAGTTGAATTTCCTAATCAGATTTACTGGATGGTAGTCGACAGAGTCGTTTTTCCTGCTATGTCGGCAATGAAATCAGATAAAGTAAAGTTAGCTAATTTTTTCACTACGTCTATAGCTCTTTTAAGCTTGATACTGATTCTTGGATCAACAATATTATCAATAGGGGCACATGAAATTGTTTTGATCATGATGGGCTCTAATTGGGAGAGTGTAGCTGAACTTTTGCAAATATTAGCATTCGCAATTTTCTTTCGATCAATATCTGCATTTATGGACTCTTTTTTAGCTGCTTATGGTTTAGTTAAAGTGTTAACTTATAAACAAATTATATCTTTATTATCCTTTGTTGTTTTATTATTATTTGCAATAGATTCTGGTGTTAAAGGGATTGCTATTGCAGTAGTTATATCAAGTGTTATTAGATTTTTGCTAACAGTAATAACCGTGGTAGCTTTTACCGAAATTAAGTTTAAAAGTATTTTATTAAGTTTTTTTCCGGGGATGAATACAGTAATTGTTATATTAATTCTTTATTTATTTTTTAATGAATTCACGCCTTTAATTGGGTTTGTTGGTATATTAATCAGTTTTTTATTATTTATGGCTTTGATGTTTTTTAAACCAATGAATCTATTTTTAACTCAAGAAGGTGTTGGTTTCGTAAATAAAATTAAATGTAAATTTTAAAATGATTAATTGCTGAAATAATTAAATAGAAACATAAAAAGTTAGAGCTTCTAAATAACAATACGAAACTTTAAAATTTTATTGTATAAAGTTCATTCAAAATATTTAAAAACCATAAGACAAAATCATGCGGGCACTAGGGTATAATGGAAAGTGATCACTAAATTACAACTTTGGGTTTTTATAAAAATAAACTTTCCCCTTAGTTTATTATTTATAATATTTAGTAGGCTAATTTTTTGTGTAAATAGGTATAAGAATTTAGAAAGATAAAGTGCTTTCTTCAATACAATGTAAAACATGTTATAAATTTACTAGGTGATAAATTTATAACATGTTTTATTAGTAACTAAATTAAACATAAGTAAAGATATTTAGATGAATTTATTTTTAAAAAGTATTTACCCTAAAACACATAGAAAAAGAGAAAATGACATTAAAAAGTAAAGTTGTTATCGGCTCCTTATGGAGTTTTATAGGTAATGTTTCATTTCAATTATCTGGCTTAGTTATATTCATAATTTTATCACGTATATTATCTCCTGTTGATTTTGGCACTGCAGCATTAGCCATCGTTTTTGTTGAGCTAACAAACACAATTACAAGGTACGGATTGGTTGAGGTAGTTGTACGTAATAAAAACAACTTAAATTTAGAAAACAGTGTTTTTTTCTCCACTATCTTAATTGGAATAGTCTCGGCTTCATTTTTTATTATTGCATCTCCTTATCTAGAAGTGCTATTTGAAGCTCCTGGCCTTGCGATATCACTACAGTTACTCTCAATAGTACCCGTAATGCAAGCACTATCAACAGTACCTGAAGGCTTACTTAAGCGAGATTTTAAATTTAAAGCACTTGCTATAAGACTATTGTTTTCGTCATTATTTTCGGGTGGTATAGCTATTTACCTTGCTTATGCAAGTTATGGTTTTTATAGCCTAATAATCCAGAAAATCATATCTGTTCTCTTATCGCTATTACTAGTTTGGAAAGCTATTAACTGGAGACCTAACTTAAATCTAACATTAGGTGAACTTTTAAATACATTAAAGCAAGGACAGCCTATATTATTAAGCTCTTTGATTGGACAAAGTATATTTAGATTTGTTGAACTTATAATAGGCTTTTTTTTAGGAGTGGTTGCATTAGGTTACTTTAAAATTGCAGGTAAATTGCTCGACGTTATAGTGCAATTTACAATAAGGCCAATTGTTGATGTGTCTTTTTCTGCTTTTGCTAATTTACAAGATAATGCTAATGAACTAGAAGCTTGTTATACTAGATTTATTTCAATCACGGCATTATTTTCGTTACCAATATTTGTTGGTGGCTTTGTTATAGGCGATGAAATTGTGTATTTGGTTTTTGGAGATAAGTGGGCTGAAAGCGGAGTTATATTTTCTATCTCGTGTTTAAGCGGTTTTAGCGCATCACTAAATTACTTTTTTGCTCCGCTTTGCCATTCAACACATGACTCACATATTCCGTTTAGGTTGCGTATAGTTGAGTTTATAGTTGTTATTGCGCTTGTTAGTATTTTTTCTCAGTATTCAATTTACCACGTTGCGTATTCTAATGTTGTAACAGCAACAATATTGTCTTTGGGTATATTATTAATTTTAAAGAAGAAGTTCTTTTTTTCTATTGATACCATTATAAAAGCATTATTACCTTCGATAGTGTCCTCATTAATTATGGGAGGGATATTATATATAGTATTGCATTTGTTTCTTACCGATATAACCTCAGCCCTTAAAGTAACTTTATCTGTGCTTATTGGCTGTTCTATATACTTTATAGTTTATAAAATGTTTTTCCCTGAAAGAGTGCTGGAAATATTAAATAACCTGAAAAACTTAAAAGGTTAACCTTATAAATACTGAATAAATTAAATATTTATATTTGCTAAAAGCTGAACTTTTTTTAAAATGCTTTTTCATTGTTTAGAGGGATTATGAAATTATTGTCTTTACAATTATTGAGAGGATTAGCTGCAATTATTGTAGTTTTTTACCATGTTCACGGTTTAATTATTAAACGACACGCTGAGCTAGGTGCTGAACATTCTTTTTGGCTTACAGAAAACCAGTTTGTAAAGATAGGGGCAATAGGGGTAGACATATTTTTTATATTATCTGGCTTTATTATTTTTTATACATCAAGAAATACAAATGATATAGGTTTATACCTCAAAAAAAGAATTGTCAGAATATACCCTATTTGGTTTGTCGCAATATTTTTTATGAGTGTATTGGCTTTTTTACCAGGATCTTCAGCTGTGTTTGACGGGCTGCATGTGTTTTATTCATTATTATTAATTCCACATGTTTACGAAGGGGCGATTGTTCCTTTTTTAAAAGTAGGTTGGACTTTAAACTATGAAATTATATTTTATATGCTATTTGCACCCACATTGTTAATTGCTTCGTCAAAAAGGTTAGAAGTAATTACTGTTCTCATAACGTTACTTTCTATATTTGCACATTTAACTGATTTAAATTTAGCTATTATAAGCTTATTAAAAAATCCAGTATTATTTGAGTTTGTGATAGGTGGTTGGCTTGCGAAGCTATACTTGTCGGGCTACAGAATATCGAAAAATATTATGCTTGTAGTGGTTACATTTGGGTGCTTGTGGTTATTTATATACTTTACAACCCCTTATTTATGGGAGTACACGTCTTTAATATCAAGAGCACCTATAGCATTATCTGTTTTTATTGTTTCAGTACTTTATACACCAATAAAAGATATGAAAATTCATAAGACATTTATTTACTTAGGTGATGCCTCTTATTCAATATATTTATTTCATATGTTTCCAATAATGGTTGTTAGTGGTGTTTTGGGGCGAAATTTAACTCCTCAAATACAGCATGTACCAATAGTAATTACTTGGTTTAGTATTACTTTAATTAGTGTGTTATTTGGGTGTTTTATTTATAATATTATCGAAAAAAACATTAATATTAAGTTAAGGGAATGTATCTCTAAATGAAAATTTTAATGCTTACATGTCAATATATGCCAGATGTGTTTGGCGGAGCTGAAAAGCAATGTGGGCGAATTTCTAAAGGAATTCAAGCTGAGGGAGCTAATGTACATATATTAACATCACGGCAAAGGTTAACAGGCAAAGCAAATGAGGTAATGAACGAGGTACCTGTAACGCGTTTATATTCGCCCATAGCCCCTGATTTACTTGGTCGCTGGTTACCCTTTTCGGTGTATTGGTTAATACGCGTATTAATTTGGGGTATGTTTAATAGCAAAAGCTTTGATGTAATACATTGTCACCAAGGTAAATTTGGTGCCTTTGTAGGTTGTTGCTTGTCGCGTTTTTTTAAAAAGCCAATACTAATTAAGGTAGGCAACTCTAACCAATATATGGATTTTAAGGCTTTAAAATCTAAAAAGATTGTTGGGCCTATAATGGCTTGTTTTGTATTAAAAACCAACCCTACGATAGTCGCAATATCGGGTGTAATTGCACAAAATTGTAAAGAGTTTGGCTTTAGAAATATTACTAATATAGCTAATAGTATTGATAAAAGCTTAATTAATGCTGATAGCCCAGTTTTAAATACTAAAAATGATTCTGTAATAAATCTTTTTTACCATGGCAGGTTAGCACAAATTAAAAAAGTAGATGTACTAATGGAGGCGTTTGCATTGCTTACTAAAAAGCATAAGCAAGTACATTTTCATTTAATAGGTAGTGGTAGTGTGCTACCTGCAGCAAAAAAATATATTGAAGCAAACAACTTGCAAAGCAAAATAAAATTTTATGGTGAGGTTGACGATCCGGTAAATTTTATAAAGCAATTTGATGTTTTTGTAAATGCCTCTGAGGCTGAAGGATTTTCGAACTCATTACTTGAGGCTTTATTAGCTGGAAAGGTACTAGTGTCGACACCTGTTAGTGGGGCTAGTGATGCTATTTTTACAGATAAAAACGGTTATATTGCAACTGGCTTTAGTGCAGTTGAAATTGCTAAAAGTACAGAATATGGTATTGCATTACACAATAAAAATAATGGAGAAGTACAAGCTTTTTCTGAGCAATTAGTAGCATCTAAATTTACGGTCGGCATTATAGCTAAACAATATATAAAACTTTATACAAAATTACTTGGAGCTTCATAGATGAAGGTTTTAATAGGGATGACGCGTTCGGATACTATAGTATCTGGTTCATTTAAACATATTTGCCAAATAGGCGAAAAGTTTAGAAGTGAAGGTGCAGAGGTAGTATATGCACTAGGTGGCAACGGCGATGCGATAACTAAATTGCGAGCCGCTGGTTTTAAAGTGCATGCTTTAACTAATTTAAAAAGAGATTTAAGCCCACTGAGCGACATTTGGTCATTGTTAAAATTAATATGGCTAATTATATCGGAAAACCCACAAGTTTGTTCTTGGCATACAGCTAAAATAGGTGCGCTTGGGCGTACAGCTGCAATGCTTACTTTTAAACGCTCTTATTATGTGCCTCATGGTGTGCCTTTTGTCAATACACCTGAAAATAAAGGCTTTAAAAAATATGAGCGACTTGAAAAGTTACTATCTTATTTACCTTCAAAAATAATAGGTGTGTGCGAGTTCGATAAAAATGAATATTTACGAATAGGCGTGCCCGACAAAAAGCTGTTGGTTATACGTAACGGTATGCTCGGCAAATTTAACGATACGTGGGAGCTAACCGAAAAACCCGTTAATTTTATAACCGCGGCTCGTTTTGAAGATCAAAAAGACTACACTACGCTCGCTCAAGCGTGTGGTTCTTTATTAAGTCAAGGTAAACCCTTTACTTTAAGCATATATGGCGATGGCCAGTACGAAGCTAAAGTAAAACAGTTGTTTGCTCACTTTCCTGAAGGGGTAATAAACTTTTGTGGCGTTGTTGACAACTTTGCTGAAAAACTAACTCAAGCTGATGTATTTATACTTTCTAGCTTTTGGGAAGGCTTACCACGAAGTATTATTGAAGCAATGGCTTGTAAAAAAGCGGTAATTGCTTCTGACGTTGGTGGCTGCTCTGAGCTAATAATTGAAGGTGAATCGGGCTATTTAATCCCTATTCGTGATGCATCTAAAATGACTATTGCTATGAGTGAATACATTAATAACAAAGCCAAAACAGTGTCACATGGTGATGTTGCTTACACGCTATATAAGCAGAAATACTCGCTACCGGTAATGCTAGAGAGCTACGCAAAAGAATATGGAGTAATAAAAAATGGTGTAAATAATTAATATGCCTATTAAATTATCACTTATATGCCCTGTTTATAAAGTAGCTGAATTTATACCCGATTTAATGAAAAGCTTACTGCAAGGAGTTAATAGCGAGCAGGTAGAGGTTATTTTTGTTGACGATTGCTGCCCTGAAAATTCAATAAGCCTGTGCGAAAGCTTTATTTTAGAGCATAAATCAGTCATAAAATTTAATTCAACAATAATTAAGCAACCTACTAATAAAGGCCAAGCTGCTGCGCGCAACGTAGCGCTATTAGAAGCTAAAGGTGGGTACATTGGCTTTATAGATTCTGACGATGCAATTGCATTCAATTATTGGGATGTACTCTCATCTTATGTAACAGTCGGGGCAAAGGATATAATTGAGTTCGCTTTTGAAGAGTTTAACTCTGTTTTACCGTTAAGTGTTAGCAATACAGTTATTGAGACTGAGTCCACTAATACAGTGTTATTTGACACTGGTTTTTTTGTTTGGACAAGGTTATATAAGAAAGAAATGCTCAAAGGTCTTAAATTTCCAGAGGGTGTAATCTATGAAGATATTTATTACAACATTTATGCATTTTCTATGGCTGAATCAATATTGAGACTTTCTAATACTCTTGTTTATTATCGAAAAAGAGCAGGTTCTACCACAAGTAGTAGAACATCATCGTACTCTAATTTATTGCTTAATATGACGAACGCAGTTAAAGCAACATTAAGTAGCTTTGATAATAAAGAAGAGGTTGTTGCTCAAGTTGCAAGATACTCTCTGCTAGTGAGTTTAAAAGGGTATACGATTAAAGATCGCCTAGACCGAAAATTGTTTTTTAAAAACTGTAAACATATAAACGCAGCTTTTAAAGATACTTTTAACAAATACAATAATTCGCTAGTAGCAAAGCTTAAGTTTATAGCTTCTAGTTTTATTTGTTATGTGGGAAGGTTTCTATAATGAATTTATCTCAAATAAGAATTTTAGTTAAGTCTGACTTATATAGATACACGAAAAAAACAAACAAAAAAGTATTTATTAAATACTTAATAAACAACAGCTATTTTAGATTTCAAGTGTATTTAAGGATGTCTAAAATAAACGGTACTATATTACCTTTTGTATTTAGGTTTCTTAAAGCAGGCTTGGGGAAAAAAGTCAATATACAGCTAAATTACAATGTACCTATAGGTTACGGTTTGTACATACCCCACGGTAATGTTGTTATTAACTCTCAAGCAACAATAGGAAACAATTGCAGTTTGTTACAGTTTGTATCTATTGGTGCAATACATAATGGTAAGTCTGCAACTATTGGCAATAATGTTTATGTAGGTCCCAATGTAAATCTAGTTGGAGATATTCGCATTGGAGATAATTCTGTTTTGGGTGCCGGCGCTGTAGCAGTAAAAAGCATCGATAGTAATAGAGTTGTTGTTGGAGCACCTTGTAAAGTTATTAAAGATGTAATTGATATAAACATGTACTGTGATAACTTATGTGATGATACTTGGGCAAGGAAGCTATAAAAATGCAAAAAATAGTACACATTACCAATGATTTACAGCGTTTAGGCGGTGTGCAACGCTTGCTTGTTGATTTAATGACACTACAAAACAATGACTTTAAGTTTGAAGTGATTTTAACACGTGGTAAAAACGAATATATTAATGAGTTAAAAGCTTTAGGGGTAGAGGTATTCCATAAGCGTGACTTAGGCTTTTTTGGTGTTATAAAGCGCTTAAATGCCGCTGATTTAGTGCATACCCATTTATACCCATCAATCTATATTGCGTACTTTACAAATACGCCAACAATAGTTACAGAGCATAACCCACATTACAGGCGCCGTGACATACCCTTTGTAAAAACCCTTGAAAGTGTTATTTATAAAAAATTTAAAAAAATAATTTGTATATCTGAGGGCGTTAAAACTAAGTTTTTAGAAAGCATTAAAGCAAGCAGCTCAAAAACTTATGTTATAAATAATGGTGTTAATTTAGAGCGATTCTCTCAAATGCCTAAAACGCTAAGTACTGACACTAAAGTGATTAATATCGGTATGGTTGGTCGATTTGCACCACAAAAAGATATTAAAACCCTACTAAAATTAATGACTCTGCTTGATGAGCGGTTTGTACTTAATTTAGCGGGCGATGGTGAACTAAGGTCTGAGTATGAAGCTTACGCTTTAAGCTTAGGAGTAAGTAACAAAGTTAAATTTTTAGGCCAAGTTAACGATATACCCACTTTTTTAGACTCACTACATATTTATATACAATCTTCCCATTGGGAGGGGTTTGGCATTGCAGTAGTAGAGGCAATGGCAGCCGGGCTCCCATCCTTTGCCACTAATGTTAAAGGTTTAAATAATGTAGTTGTTGAGCAAGGTTTATTTGAAGTGGGCGATACACATACATTAGCAGATAAAATAAACACGCTGGTCAATGATGCGAATTATTATAATGACCAGTCTGTAGCTGCGCTTAAAAAGGCAGCAAGCTTTTCAATTAAAAATACAGCTATTACGCACACCCAAATTTACAAAAGTTTGTTAAACAATGTTTAGTATTAAAGTTAAAAACCTTGAATATGTGCTTTTTATTATTAGCGCCATGGTAATACCATTGTATTTTACTGACTTTAGGTTAGACGCTGGTGGCCTCATTGTAAGGCTGTCTGATATTTTAGCTTTATTTTCCATTTCTATTTTTTTATTGCTATTATTAAAAAATAAAGTAGCTATTAAGTATCCCGTTGGTTTTAACTATATATGTATTTTTATAATATATTGTTTTTTTAATGCACTAGCGCAAGTGGGTTTAACTAAAGCCATTGTTGCTACTGTACAGTGGATGCTAATACTTTTTACTTTAGTTGTGGTATATACAAGTGCGGTTAAAAACCCTGAAAAGTTTAGGGTAGTCTTTATAAATACTTTATTAGTTATATGTTTTTTTACGCTGGCTTATCATTTAATGCATGGTCATTTAACAAGCTATAAGTTTTTAGGTGACGCTCGATACTCTTTCGCATTAACGGGGGTTATACTTTTAAGCTGTGCTTATTATTTTGATGACAAAAGCTACTTAAAACCATTAATATTTTTATACCCAGTAATACTGCTCTCCCTTGAGCGAAAAGGGATTTTAGCATTCCACTTGGTTGCATTTTTTTATATTTTTATTCGTTTAAAGCCATTGTTAAAATTTGTGATGTTAGCGTTGTGTAGTATAGCTCTGATGTTATTCGCGTTATTTTACGATTTGTCGTTTTTAAATACATTTACTTTTTTTGAATATTCAGACCTCGAAATGCTCTACCTAGATGAAGAGCAAGCTTTGTGGATCTCCAACCTACATAGGCAATCTTTAGTGACAAACGGTTGGGATATATTTACCACTCATTTTGTTTTTGGCGTAGGACCAAAAATGTTACCAGTGTATATGGGGGATTTTTATATAAACCAAGGCCTTGCCCTATATACCCATAACGTTTTTTTAGATACATTAATTGAGCAAGGGTCAGTTGGCTTATTTTTATTACTTTTACCTTACTTTATTTACATTACCCAAGGTGTTGGTTTAAAAAACAAAAAAGATAAAATTGTTTTTATTGCTTTATGTTTATACTCTATTTTTATGTTGCTTTTTATGTCTGGTGGTGCGCCATCTATGGTGATTTTTTACTTACCAATATTTAAAGCTTTTATTGCTAATAAGGCAAGTGATTAGCTTGTTACATTTATTTAAATATTTAACAACGTGGAGTAGTTAATGCCTACTTTATCTGAAGATCCGGCAATAAGAGGTTTATTAAATAGGATGCCTGAAGGCGTACAAAATAGCTTTACTGAAGAGCAATTATCTCACCTTAAAATAGCTATTGGCGCCAGGCAGTGGGGGGCTCATACGGTTGATTGTAGAGGCGTTGTTAGATTATTTAAGTACAGATATTACTTTGTGTTATTAGCAGGTCGTAATAGACGGCAGTTGAGTGCCACTGAAAAAAAAGCCTCTGCCATAGCCCAAGCCACAGTAGTTACTTTAGGGTTTTTTATACTGCTGTTATTTATTTATTTATTGAAATCGGCGTTAGGTATTAACCTGTTTGAAGGTTTTTCATTAGGTATATGGAGTTATGTGAAAAGTTTATTTTTATAGTTTAAATGTAAACAAAATTTAAATGTTTATGTTTATGTTTATGTTTATGTTTATGTTTATGTTTATGTTTATGTTTATGTTTATGTTTATGTTTATGTTTGTATTTGTTTGTATTTGTTTGTATTTGTTTGTATTTGTTTGTATTTCATCAATCGTAGGTTAATTTGATTACGGCCTGTTACACTAATTTAAGTTTTTAAAAGCGGCATTATTGAATACAGATAAGTAATACGTTAATATTAATTTATAACTATGTGGATATTTATTCACTGTACTTTACTTAGGGACTAAAAGTATGAAGTCGTCAAGGACGTTTAAGCCTAATAGCTCATCCGATGCTAGTTTTTATCGTTTATTCGATATATTTGCTTTATTTTTAGCCTTTCAATGCTCTGCACTTTTTTATAGTTTTGAACTGACAGCTCATTATATGGTGGCGGTTTTAACCGTTGCTCTAAGCTTTTTATACTGCGCCGAAATATTTTCTGCTTATCGCTCTTGGCGTGCTGGTAAATTTAAAACCATGGTTTTATGTGCTTGGGGCTCTTTATTTGTTGCCTTCAGTATTCTATTCGTCATATCTTTTATGTTTAAGTTTACTGAATCGCTTTCGCGTATTGGCTTAGGTTTGTGGTTTTTACTTAGTGTGGTTTATTTATATATATGGCGCTTTGGAGTGCAATTATATAAACGGAATCGCCGTAGTTTAGGCATGAACTTACGCAACGTTGCTATAGTAGGAGCTACAGAGTCCGCGGTTTACTTGTATGACGAGATAGAAAAAAACGATGAGCTTGGTTTTAAGTTTTTAGGTTTTTTTGATGACCGCAAACCAGACCGCTTGTTTAATAACGTTAAAACGTACGATATAGCAGGGACAATTCAAAATGCTATATGTGCCGCCCGCGAAGGCAAAATCGACATACTTTATATAGCACTCCCAATGAAGGCCGATAAGCGTATAGCCGATTTGTTACTCCAACTTGGCGACACTACGGTCGACGTACACTTTATACCTGACTTTTTACTCTCAAATTTAATACATGCCCGTGTTGAACACGTTGGCGATGTAGACACGCTAAGCGTTTTTGAATCCCCTTTTATTGGTGCTCGTGAGTTTATTAAACGCACGGAAGATGTAATAGTGTCGTCAATTATTTTACTGCTTATATCTCCTATGCTTATTGCTATAGCGTTTGCTGTTAAGTTTACTTCTAAAGGGCCTGTAATTTTTAAGCAAGACCGTTATGGGCTTGATGGGCGTAAAATTAAAGTATGGAAATTTCGCTCAATGTCGGTAACCGAAAATAGTGCAGTGGTGACTCAAGCCACCAAAAACGATGCCCGTATTACAAAGTTGGGTGGGTTTTTACGCCGAACTAGTCTTGACGAGTTACCGCAATTTATAAACGTGTTAAAAGGCGATATGTCGATAGTAGGGCCTCGCCCACATGCCGTTGCCCACAACGAAGAGTATCGCAAAAAAGTTGAGTTTTACATGTTTAGGCATAAAGCTAAGCCAGGCATAACCGGTTGGGCACAAATAAATGGTTGGCGCGGTGAAACCGATACGCTTGATAAAATGGAAAAACGTGTTGAATACGATTTACATTACATAAAGCATTGGTCTTTATGGTTAGATGTTAAAATAATTTTTATGACAATTTTTAAGGGATTTAAAAATGCAAATGCATACTAAAAAATCAGTTATACCTTGTGCTGTAGTTTTATTGTCGGCAACGTTGTCTGCTCCTGCATTGGCCGAATTTACGCCAGGCAGCTTTATGACCAAAGATGGTGCCGAAATTACCCCGGTTTTGCAAACAGGCTTAAGCGTTAACGACAATGTTTTTAACACACCAACCGACGAAGAGTCGCGTGTAATTTGGACTATTTCGCCAGGGGTTGCAGCGGTAATAGACGATGGCCCCGATAGCTACAAACTAAACGTTGGCACCAGTAGCTCTTTATATAATAAAAATTCAGTTGATAACTTTACACAAGTTAATTTGGGTGCCGGTGTACATAAAGAGCTTACCAGCCGACACGTTTTTGATATTAACGGCATGGCTGATTGGCTGTACGAACCACGAGGTACTGGGTTAACGCAAGGCTTGGGCGATATTGTTGACGAGCTAATAAAGTATCAACAACAAGATATTACTGGTACTTACCAATTTGGTTCGCAAACATCTAAGGCGCAATTAGAGTTGGTTTCTGGCTTTTATAGTAAAAAATATCAAAATTTTAGAGCTACATCACAATTTCGTGATTACGATAAAACTTTAGTTGGTGCAAAAGGGTATTACAACACACAAGCTGCAACACGCATGTTCGTAGAAGTAACCCGTGATGACTTTCGATACGACGTTTTAGAGGCTAGTGGTGTTTCACGTAACTCTGACGATATTAAAGTACTTTTTGGTATGGAGTGGGAAGCAACGTCACTTACTTCAGGGTCATTTAAACTGGGTTATCAAAACAAAGACTTTGACGATAATCAGCGTGAGAGCTTTAGTGGCTTAAGCTGGGAGGCTGGCGTTACTTGGCAACCTTTAACTTACTCTACGTTTGATTTTACAACCAGTAGAGCGGCAACCGATCCACTGCTTGAAGGCGATTACATTAAAGAAAGCACCTACGGCGTTAAATGGAAGCATGATTGGAGTGACTATTTAGCCTCTGTAGCGAGTGTGAGCTATATTGATGAGCAATACACTGGTGATGTTGGCCGTAATGATGAAACAAAAAGCGCTCGACTTGGCTTAAATTACCAAGCTAATAACTTTGGTTTAATTTCGACTTATGTTGACTTTATTGATAAAAACTCAAACCAGCCATTAATCGAGTTTGATCGTGTAATAGTGGGTGTTAACTTTACGTTTGCTTTAAAGGCTAATTAATGAACTGTAAACTTTTTTTTGGTGCTGTTTACTTGTTTTTAAGCACAACTTGCTTTGCACAAACGGCGCAAGACTATGTATTAGGCCCAGGCGATAAAGTAGAAATAAAAGTATTTGGTGAACCCGATTTAGAGGTAACTGCACTGCTAGGCAATAGTGGTGAGGTTAATTACCCATTTTTAGGGGCGCTTAAGCTTGCTGGGTTAACCACCTTTGAGGTTGAAAAGTCCATTGCTAATGGCTTACAGCCTGATTATTTAAAAACCCCAAGTGTATATGTTCAGGTTGTTGAGTATCGACCTTTTTATATACATGGTGAGGTTAAATCTCCAGGCGCTTATCCTTATCAGCCAGCTATGACAGTTAACCAAGCCGTTGCGTTAGCGGGTGGTTTAACTGAGCGAGCATCGACCGATAAAATTTATATTTTTAAAGAGCAAACTAAGCAGCAGCAACAAAAAGGCACTCTTAATAGCCAAATTGCAGCAGGCGATACAATAAAAATAGAACAACGCTTGTTTTAAGCAGTTTTAAAGGCAGTAAATAATGAATAAGTTTGAGAATAATTCAATTGATAATGAAGATGTTATTGATTTCACTGTTTATCTAAAGGTTATACAGCGTGCTAAGTGGCGTATTGTTGGCTTTTCGGTAGTTGTTACTTTATTAACAATTATGTTTGCTCTAACTCTGGTGCCGCAATATACGGCATCTGCTACTTTACTTATCGAATCAGAGCAATCTAAAGCTGTTAGTTTTGAAGAAATTTATGGCCTTGATACCACAAAAAAAGAGTATTACTTAACGCAGTTTGAAATACTTAAATCTGACAGTATTGGCCGAGAAGTAATTACCAAGCTTAATTTAGAAGAACACAGTGATTTTATTCCTAAGCCTAGTTTAATGGGGGAAGTTAAAGGCTATGTAAAAGGTTTACTGCCTTTTTTAAATAAAAACGAAGAAAGATATTTATCTGCAGAAGAAAAAGCAGAGCAAAAAATGCTTTTTTTACTGAGTATTTACAAATCTAAACTAGGTATTGAACCAATCAGAAATACCCAATTAGTAAATATAAGCTATGAGTCGAGCGATCCCGCTTTAGCCGCTTTAGTTGCTAATGCTGTAGGCGATATATACATAGAAAGCCAAATGCGCGCGAAAATGGGAATAACTCAACAGGCTTCTAGTTGGTTAAACTCGAGGTTATCGCAACTTCGTATTCAGCTCGATAACTCAGAAGAGCGCTTACAAGACTTTAGAGAAGATCAGCACCTTATTGATATTGAAGGTATTGCAGGGCTTGCAACACAAGAGCTTGAGCAAATATCTGCTCAGTTAATTGAAGCACGCAACGAAAAAAATAAACTAGAGAGTATAAACCGAGTTATAACTGAATACGGCAACAACAACCTTGAGTTATTAGGCAGTATGCCTGAAATAACATCGCACAGTGTTGTTCAAAACGTAAAGCGTGATGTAGTAACTGTTGAGCGTAAGTTAAGTGAGTTAAGTGAAGTTTATGGCCCTAAGCACCCTAAAATTATATCGGCAAGTGCTGAGCTTGTTACCGTAAAAAATAATCTTAATAAACAAATTAAAGATCTAATTACGGGTATTGAAAAAGAGCTCAATAGGGTTACAAGAACCGTTGGTGCACTCGAAAATGATTTAAATAATATTAGAGCGCGTTACCAAGATATTACCCGTAAAGAAACTCAATACAACCAGCTGAAACGTGAAGTAGAAACAAACCGCAATATATTTAATACGTTTTTATCACGCTCTAAAGAAACCGAAGTAACAAGCGATTTTACCTCTGCGGCGGCGCGTTTTACCGATCGAGCTTATGCACCAAACAACCCAAGTAAACCTAATAAAAAGCTTATTGTTGTGCTTGCATTTGTAGCGAGCTTTGTTTTTGCAATAGTTATGAGCTTTATTTTTGATGCCCTTAACGATACTGTTAAAACTAAACCAGATGTTGAAAGCAAGTTAGCTCAACGAATGCTTGGCTTATTACCACAGGTAAATTTACCTAAAAAAAGTGTATTGCCAATGCACGCATACCTTGACGAAGCGTATAGGCGCTTTGCAGAATCAGTACGAACATTTCGTACCAGCTTACTTTTAACTCAGCTTGATAAACAGCATAAAATAATTGCAGTTACTTCTACAGCACCAGGTGAAGGTAAAACAACAACATCTTCTAATTTAGCAATATCTTTAGCTCAAATGGGTAAAGTATTGCTAATTGATGGTGACTTACGTAAACCAGCTATAGCTAAGCGATTTGAAATACCGGTTTATCACCCTGGTTTAACAAATTTAATAGTGGGTACAGAAGAGCTTAGTGAATGTGTTCATGTTGATGAAAAGTCCGGTGTAGTGATAATGCCAAGCGGGCAAATACCAAGTAACCCACTTGAGTTGTTATCAAACATAAAATTTACACAGTTGATTGAACACCTTAAAACTCAGTACGACCATATAATTATTGATACACCACCAACACAAGCTGTGAGTGATGCATTAGTTATAGCGCAAAGTGCTGATTCGGTAATATATGTTGTTAAATCAGACGTTACCCGTATAAAACCAATTAAGGCTGGCCTTGAACGGTTATTTGAGGTAAAAGCGCACGTAGCAGGTGTGGTGCTAAATCAGGTGGATATGAGCAAGTCTAACGATGAGCATAGCTATGGTTATTACGACTACCACGATTATTCTAAAAAACCTGAACCAGAAAACACTTAAACGGCCTATTACATTGTGATTGATATACACTCACATATTTTGCCAGGTATTGATGATGGCGCTAAAGATTTAAACGAGTCTTTAGCGCTATTAAAAATGGCGCAAAGCGACGGTATAACACATATTGTTGCAACCCCACATATTCATTTAGGCCGGTATAATAATTCGGTTCCCCAACTTTTAAACGATTTAACCCAATTAAAAGCAGCTTGCCTAGCTCAAAATATTAATATAAATATTGCAGTAGCTGCTGAAGCTCGCCTTGATGTTGAGTTAATGCCGCTTATTTTAACTAATAAACTTCCGTTTATTGGCAAAAAAAATGGCTTTAATTATTTATTGTTAGAACTACCTCATTCACATGTGCCTCAAGGGTACGATAAATTTATTACCTGGCTTGCTAAACAAAATATAAAAGTGGTTATTCCGCATCCAGAGCGAAATCGTGATATTCAGTCAAACCTATTTTACATCGAAAAACTAACACAGTTAGGATGTGAGTTTCAGTTAACAGCGTCAAGCATTGAAGGCCTATGGGGTGAGAAAGCTCTGTACATTAGTGAGTATATGCTTAAAGCTGATTTAGTCAGTTATATTGCATCTGACGCGCATTCGGTAAAGCGCAGGCCACCTATTTTAAGTAAGGCAAAAAAACGAGTAACCGACATGCTTGGTGAAAGTAAGTCGCATGCACTGTTTGTAACAAATCCTATGTGTTTAACTGAGGTATTGTTTAATGATTGAACAGCTGGTTATTAAGCGATTACACCTTACTCTGTTGGCAATAGTTACACTCATTATTTGTTATTTTAGTTTGCAAAGTATGCGCGCTAATGCTTGGTATTTTAGCTCACTAAATACAGTACAAGAGCTCAGTAACACCTCACTCCTTGATGCACCTGAGGTTTATAGTAATGAGCTCAACAAAGCCCAAAATGCTATTAAGTTAGCTATAGAGCTTGAACCTGAACATGCCCATTATTTACATTTTTTGTCGTATATTAAGCTCCTAGCTTTAGCTAACACCGATCAAGCTCAAACTGAGCAAAGTAAGCTAGATACTGAATATAAAGAGATACAATCGCTTTTACTTCATTCTACCCAGATTAGAAGTTCATGGGCTGAAACTTGGATTGAGCTAGCTAAAGTTACTAGTTACCAAGAGGGTCCAAGTAAACAAGTTTTAAAGTATATTGATCAGGCCAAAAAAGTAGGCCCATACAAGCTTGAGGTGCATTTGGGTATTATAGAAATTTCATTAGCAAATTGGCAGCACTTACCTCCTGAATATAAAGCATTGTATGTAAACTCTTTAAGCATGGCTGCCCAGTATGGTTATCGATTTAACAGTATTTACACTATTGCGGAACAATTAAATCAACTATCTACTTTGTGTATGTCACTACAATTTGGCGCTGCATACAAAAAACTTAAACAGCGTTATATTTACAAACAAACCTGCAAATAAAAACGCCCAGAGGCATATGAATAAACCTCTGGGCTATAAAGTGACTCAAAATTGAGTCTAGCGTTAACTAAAACACTTTCTTGGTTCGTTAGGGAGAAGAAAGTACTTTAAAGTGTAGTAAAGCTACTCAAAAAAGCATAACTAATTTTGCCACCAGGTTACATTTGATAACAAATGGTTAGATTAATTATGCGTTTCAGCGTTTTTGTTTAAGTGCTGTTTTACTGTTAAGGAATACATTGTGCAATTTAGAAAAGATATAAATGGACTTAGAGCTCTAGCTGTAATTGGTGTGGTTTTATTCCATTTTAATGCAACTTGGTTACCCGGTGGTTTTGCTGGAGTTGATGTGTTTTTTGTTATATCGGGTTTTTTAATGACCGGCATAATATTTAAAGGAATAGAACAAAAAAACTTTTCTATAATGCGCTTTTATATCGCGAGAGCTAACAGAATAATTCCAGCACTAGCGGTACTTTGCTTTGTAATGCTTCTTTTCGGTTGGCTTTATTTACCCCCTTTAGATTATGAACTTCTTGGTAAACATGCTTTAAGTAGCATTAGTTTTTTATCTAACATTACATATTGGACTGAAGCTGGTTATTTTGATGCTGCATCTCACGAGAAGTGGTTGCTACATACTTGGTCACTTTCGGTTGAGTGGCAATTTTATATAATTTACCCACTTGTATTGGTGTTTATTCATAAGTTCACAACTATTAAATTAATGAACTACTTAATTGTAGCTGCAACTTTTTTAGGCTTTGTATTTTGTGTTTTTGCTAGTTTTAATTGGCCGAATGCTGCTTACTATTTATTACCTACTAGAGCGTGGGAAATGATGATTGGCGGTGTAGCTTATCTATTTCCAATAGTGTTCAGCAATAAAAAGAAAATAATTTTAGAGCGACTAGGTTTGATGTTAATTATAGGTTCTTACTTTATAGTCACTAAAGAAGATGCATGGCCTGGTTATGCTGCTTTGTTGCCAGTATTGGGTGCCTTTTTTGTGATTTTGGCTGCTCGTGATGAGAGCTTTGTTACAGGAAATGTAGTTTTTCAGAAGATAGGTGCATGGTCATACTCAATTTATTTATGGCATTGGCCGTTAGTTGTTGGTATTTATTACTACACGCTAAACGATATTTATATCTTCTTAGGAATAGCACTTTCTATACTTTTAGGCTTTATAAGTAATCGATATATTGAAAAAATCAGGTTTAAAAATGGTTTTCATAGCGCTAGAGCTTACTTAAAATGTAAACCTTTATATATCATGTTGTTTATTAGTATTCTAAGTTTGAGTGTTATTGCTAATAAAGGAGATAATTATTGGGTTAATAACCTTGATAGCACTGGATATAAAACTTACTCCCTTTTATTTAATAGAGATAAAGAAAATGATGATTTGGGGGTGGATTCTGAAGGAGGTCAAAATTTCTCTAAATGTAATTTCAATATTACTTCACTAACAGATGCAATGAAAGTAAAGCTAAAGCAATGCGAGTCAACTAATAACCCTGGAGTTTTAATTCTTGGTGATAGCCATTCGAAAGATCTTTTTGGTATGGTCTCTTCGGCATTTGAAAACGACTTTATTGTAGGGATAACAAATACACAAGGTTGTAGGCCGCATACACAGAAAAAAGATTGCCAAGAACATTATTTAAAAATCAAACATTTTTTAATTAATAATAGCCATATTTTTGAACACGTTATTTATGAGCAGGCTGGTTTTTATTTATTATTAGATGAAAATAAAAACAAGGGAACCAGAGAGATGTTTAATAAACTGGCACTAACTGACAAAGTAGAAAATATTAAGATTAACGAAGCTTATGTTAACCAAGTAACAAGTTACCTGGCAGAAATTAGCGAAGCGATACCTGTAACTTGGTTTGGACCCAGGATTGAGCCACACTTTTCTCCTCAGCAAGTACTTTCTAGAGGGTGTGATTCTAAATTTAGTTTGAGAGACGGTCATAAAATAGTATTTAATAACCTAGATAAATATATTTTAGCTGAAGTATCTAAGCGAAAAAATTTAAAATTTTCATCTCAAAACAAGCTTATTGATTATAATTTTCAAGAAGACTTTATGACCTGTGAAAGTCTTTTTTGGACTGACGGTGATCATTTATCTAGTATTGGTGAAGAAGTTTTCGGTGAGCGTTTACCAGATGATTTTTTAGTTTTCTAATAAAAATAGTTAATAAAGAGTACATAAAAGTCTACTTTGTTAACTATCCATGATTTTCTACTTAATATAGTTTAAGTCCGAAATTTATAAGAAGGGAGTTAATTGAAGCAATTAACTCTGTCGCATTTTAAACCCAGCTTATTAACTTCGTATTTTGCACTAAATCTCGTGGTAGTGAGTTTTTGATCTTATTTTTTTGCCATTTTCCTAAACCAATAGGGCAGCCGCACAGCGTTAATACCACTTCACCTATTGTTTGAGTTGCCTCAGTTAAGCGTATATCTTTACCTTGAAAATAATCATTCGCTTGCTCGTTATTTAAAGCAAATACATTGGTTTTACACTCATTGCCAAACACGGTTGCAAACTCGTGCGTTAGCCTCACGCCGTTTTTATGAATAATGCCAATTTGAATACCTAAACGTGCATATTTAATTTTGTTTTGTACGGCTTCAAACCCTTCAGGGAATAACCACAGTTCTTTATCGCGCTGCATTAAACTACCTGGCAAGGTAATTAACTCAAAATGTTCTTTAAGCGATTGGATAAATGCAGCACTTTGCTTTTTATCAAACTCGTTAAACGGGAATGCACCTTTTTTTACTGTTTGATTTGGGTTATTGCAATTAGCGTGCTTTTTAAATTTAGCAATAAAAAAGCCTTCGCTGTCGAACGTTTGTGGCCATACATGTAAGTAGCCTTCACTTGTGGTGGCTTTGCTTGCACCTTCAAATAAGTCGCTTAGGGATTGCGGTGCTATGTAGTCACCAAACTCACTGAGTAAATAATCGCACACTTGTTGGTTTTCAAGCGGGGTAAGAGTGCAGGTTGAATACACTAACGTGCCACCTGGCTTTAATGCGTAAAATGCGCTTTTAATTAAGTCTTTTTGTACTTGAGCTATTTGTATGTTTGATTCTATTGACCAATTTTTAAGAGCGTCGGCATCTTTACGTACAGTCCCTTCGCCAGAGCAGGGCGCGTCTAGCAATATGCTATCAAAGCATTCAAACATGTAGTTGCCAAATATAACGCCATCAAAGTGCGAGAGCGCACAGTTACCAACGCCCATACGTTTGAGTGTTGCGCTAAGTACCTTTAAGCGAGATGACGAAAGCTCATTTGCAACAAGCACGCCTTGGTTATTCATAAGCGCAGCTAGTTGTGAGGTTTTAGAACCCGGTGCTGATGCCATATCAAGCACGAAATTATTTTGAGAGTCTGCGAGTTTAATGCTTTGCTTTAAGGCAATAGGGGGCAGCATTGAACTTGCTTCTTGTACATACATAGCACCACTTAGATGTAAGTCGGTATTACCAAGGGCTAGGTTTTGTTCTTCATTGCTTGGGCGCTCTAGCCAAAAGCCTTCACTGCACCAAGGGATTGGGGTTAACAGCCAGTTTTTTTCATTTGCACGTTTTACAAATTCTTCAATGCTAATTTTTAATGTATTAACGCGGATAGATTTTCTGAGGGGCCTGCGACACGCATTTAAAAAGTCATCTAAGTTTAGATGCGCTGGTAAATAGGTTTTTACGTCGTCAATAAAGTGCTCAGGAATAAAAGTGTTGGCGTTCACGCGTTAGCTCATACTATAAAAATAAAGCGCGATAATAGCATTTATATAACGCATTTTCAGCGCTTAAAAACGTAACATCCAATTTATTGCTATGTCGACACTTTATTGGTTCGGCCTATTTTAAAGCGTACTTAATACGACTTTAGATTAATAGTGTCGACAATGGGTGTGTTTTTTAGTCGTTTTGATAGGTTTAAGGGTTGACATGATTTTTTAATAAGCCCATAGTAACCACATTAATTGTCGACAATCTAAAAAATAACTTATGACACACACATTTTTAAACGAAGCGCCTATAACTACCGCATCAGATCAAGTATTTGTAGATATGCGCCGTGAGATTGTTGAGGGCAGCATAGTTCAAGGCAGTAAAATATCAGAGCCTGAGCTTGCCAAACGTTATGGTGTAAGCCGTGCAACGCTTAGAGAGGCGTTAAATCGCCTAGAAAGTTGCTACCTTGTTGAGCGTAAAGCTAACGTAGGTTGCCGAGTAGTTGCCCTTACCGCTGAACGCTTGATTGAAGTTTATCAAGTTCGCAGCTCACTTGAAGGCTTAGCATGTAGGCTTGCTGCCGACAATATGGAACCCGAAGAAGTAAAAGGTTTAAAGCAATTACTTAATCAGCACCTACAAACACAACGTGTTAAAGAGGGCGAGTCTTATTATCAAGAAGCCGGCGATTTAGATTTTCATTACCGTATTATTCAAGGCAGTAAAAACGCGCATTTAATTCATTTACTGTGTAATGAGCTTTATCAATTAATACGCATGTACCGAGTACAAATGGGCATGGTGGGGCCGCGTGTATCAAAAGCGTTTGATGAGCATTTAGCTATTATTAACGCCATTGAAAACCACGACGGCGAACTGGCCGAAATGCTTATGAAGCGCCACATCAGTGCATCGCAAGCAAATATTAAAACCAAATTTGATGTATACCAATCAATATGAGTATTCGAACAATTTAACGGATTAAATCGCTCCGTAACGTCGTTAAAAATTTTTTATTTACGACTGCATGGATGCAGGAGGTAGAGCAATGCAGGGAGCAATTGCCGAGAACCACTAAACATAAAAATTATTGCCTAGTTACAGAACGATTTTCTTATCGTTAAATAGACCTCATACCCATAATGATTGGTATGAGCTTCTAAAAGTTAAGTAGAGCAGTTAAACAGTCATAATTACATATTAAAACTATAAGTTACTCCACGTAGCAACCGTTCAAAGTGAGGAGAAAGTAATGTCAGCAGGATTAAAGTTTAAACACGCTATTGCCAATAACCGCCCGTTACAAGTGGTAGGTACTATTAACGCCTACACAGCGATGATGGCAGAAAAAATGGGCCACCAAGCTATTTATCTCTCAGGTGCCGGTGTGGCAAATGCCTCGTTTGGTATGCCTGATTTGGGTATGACAAGCCTTGATAACGTGCTTGAAGATATTCGTCGTATTACGGGTGCTAGCGATTTACCACTACTTGTGGATGCCGATACCGGTTGGGGCGGCGCGTTTAATATTGCACGCACAGTAAAAGAAATGACTAAAGCGGGTGCAGCGGGTTTTCATATAGAAGACCAAGTAGCGCAAAAACGCTGTGGCCATCGTCCTAATAAAGAGATTGTAAGCCAAGGTGAAATGGTTGACCGTATTAAAGCGGCGGTTGATGCAAAAACCGATAGCGATTTTTATATTATGGCGCGTACCGATGCATTTCAAAAAGAAGGTTTAAATGCTGCTATTGACCGTGCAGCTGCCTGTGTTGAAGCCGGTGCTGACGCTATTTTTGCAGAAGCCGTGCACGACCTTGCCGATTACCAAGCATTTGCAAAAGCGATTAACGTTCCAATTTTGGCAAACATTACTGAGTTTGGCCAAACACCTATTTACACAAAAGAGCAGCTAAATGATGTAGGCGTTGAAATGGTGCTTTACCCATTAAGTGCATTTAGAGCTATGAACAAAGCGGCACTTAACGTGTATTCAGCAATTTTAAATGAAGGCTCGCAACAAAGCCAAATTGAAAATATGCAAACGCGTTCTGAGCTTTACGACTTTTTAGATTACCACACGTACGAGAACACACTCGATACCCTTTTTTCATCAAAATCTGACAAATAATAACTATTAAATAAGGGCGTGTTGAACGTTGGTGGTTGAATTTGCAGCAGTGTGTTTGGTTTTTAGGTAAGGCAGAGCCTATGAAGTGTGGTTATTCCACATAAATAGGCGATAACGCAGCATAAAGACCAAACATGCGCTGCCCCTTAGGTTCTTTCTAGGGACGATTATCTCTTTGTTGCTCGGTTTTTACTTAGTCCACTAGGTTACAAACTTCGCGCCGCGATTTAATCGCCCCTAGATTGAACAAATTTCAATCCACAAAGTTCAATACGCCCTAAATCACACACAAATTTAAGATAGGAGAAGATCATGGTAGATAAAGCATTAGGCGGCGCGGGTTTACGCGGACAAGTGGCTGGTCAAACAGCATTGTGTACTGTTGGGCAAAGTGGTTCTGGTTTAACGTATTGTGGTTACGATATTAGCGAACTTGCCGAAAAAGCGCAGTTTGAAGAAGTGTCTTTTTTACTTTCACGCGGTGAGTTACCAACCACAACCGAATTAGCAGAATATAAAGCTAAACTTAAAAGTTTACGCGGCTTACCAGATGCACTTAAAACCGTGCTTGAAAATATTCCTAAAGACGCGCATCCAATGGATGTAATGCGCACGGGCTGCTCAATGTTGGGTAACCTTGAAATGGAAAATGACTTTAGCGAAGCCAATGATGCAATCGACCGTATGGTTGCTGTGTTCCCAAGTATTATTTGCTACTGGTATCGCTTTACACACGACGGCGTACGCATTGAAACACAAACAGATGACGACTCTGTTGGCGCACATTTTTTAACGCTGTTACACGACAAAGCACCAAGCGAGTTATTTGCACAAGTGATGAACGTATCACTAATTTTATACGCAGAGCACGAGTTTAACGCATCTACCTTTACGGGACGTGTGTGTGCATCAACTTTATCTGATATTCACTCTTGTGTGACAGGTGCGATTGGTACGTTACGTGGGCCATTACATGGCGGCGCCAACGAAGCGGCTATGGATATGATTCAAGGCTTTACAAGTGCTGAGCATGCTGAGCAAGAAGTAATGGGGATGCTTGAACGTAAAGATAAAATAATGGGCTTTGGTCATGCTATTTATCGCGAATCTGATCCACGTAATGTAATTATTAAAAAATGGTCTGAAAAACTAGCGGCTGAGGTAGGCGATACAGTGCTTTACCCTGTGTCTGTTCGTTGTGAAGAGATTATGTGGCGCGAGAAAAAACTGTTTTGTAACGCCGATTTTTTCCATGCATCTGCTTATCATTTTATGGATATTCCGACTGAGTTATTTACGCCAATATTTGTAATGAGCCGCGTTACTGGTTGGACCGCACATGTAAAAGAACAACGTGCTAACAACCGTATTATTCGCCCAAGTGCCGATTACACAGGGCCTGATGCACGCAGTTACACACCAATCGAATCAAGATAATAGGTTATCAACTCTTAAGTGTGTTTGAGCAATTTAACGGATTAAATATGACCTCACATATGAGAGTTGGTAAGTAAATAAAGGTGAGTTATATAGCCACCTTTTTCAGCTTTATATAAAAATACTAAAAAGATAAGGCTTTCTTGATAACCCCGTCACCAATTAGCGAATTTATTATGACCATAATTAATAATACCCAATACCGTAAACCTTTACCGGGCTCAAATGTCGACTACTACGATACGCAAGAAGCCGTAGATGCAATTAAGCCAGGTGCATACGCAACACTACCTTATTCATCACGTGTATTTGCCGAAAACTTAGTACGCCGATGCGACCCTGCCATGTTAACCGATGCACTTAATCAGCTAATTGAGCGCAAGCAAGATTTAGATTTTCCGTGGTATCCGGCGCGTGTGGTCTGCCACGATATTTTAGGCCAAACAGCACTTGTTGATTTAGCAGGGCTTCGTGATGCAATTGCAGCCAAAGGCGGTGACCCAGCAAAAGTGAATCCTGTGGTACCCACGCAGTTAATAGTGGATCATTCACTGGCGGTAGAGCATGCCGGTTTTGATCCTGACGCATTTGAAAAAAACCGCGCTATTGAAGACAGACGCAATGACGACCGCTTTCACTTTATCAACTGGACAAAAACTGCGTTTAAAAATATTGACGTTATTCCACCGGGTAACGGCATTATGCATCAAATTAATCTTGAAAAAATGTCGCCGGTTATTCAAAACCGAGATGGCATTGCCTTCCCAGATACACTAGTCGGTACCGACAGCCACACGCCACATGTTGATGCGCTGGGCGTTATTGCTGTTGGCGTAGGTGGGCTTGAAGCTGAAAGTGTTATGCTTGGCCGCGCTTCTTATATTCGCTTACCCGATATCGTAGGTGTTGAGCTAACAGGTAAGCGCCAACCAGGTATTACCGCAACCGATATTGTGCTAGCTATTACTGAATTTTTACGCGAGCAACGTGTTGTATCTACTTATTTAGAGTTTTACGGTGAAGGTGCTGACGCGCTTACACTTGGTGACAGAGCAACCATTTCGAACATGACGCCTGAATTTGGCGCAACTGCAGCTATGTTTTATATCGATGATAAAACCATAGATTACTTGCGTTTAACCGGTCGCGAAGAAGAACAAATTGCCCTTGTAGAAAACTACGCTAAAACAGCAGGCCTTTGGAGCGATAGCTTAAAAACCGCAAAATATGAGCGTGTACTTAAGTTTGACTTATCAAGCGTAGGGCGCAATATTGCCGGTCCATCTAATCCGCACCGCCGTGTATCGACAAGCGATTTAGCTAAAGAAGGTATTTCGGGCGTTGTTGAAAATGAAGAAGGCTTAATGCCAGACGGCGCATGTATTATTGCCGCGATTACTAGCTGTACTAATACTAGTAATCCACGCAATGTAATTGCCGCTGCACTACTTGCCCGTAACGCAAATGCTAAGGGTTTAATGCGCAAACCTTGGGTTAAAACCTCATTAGCACCAGGCTCAAAAGCGGTGCAATCGTACCTTGAAGATGCAAACCTACTAACAGAGCTTGAGCAACTTGGCTTTGGCATTGTTGGTTTTGCGTGTACCACCTGTAATGGGATGAGCGGTGCCCTTGACCCTGTTATTCAAAAAGAAGTAATCGATCGCGATTTATACACTACAGCGGTGCTTTCGGGCAATCGTAACTTTGATGGGCGTATTCATCCTTATGCTAAGCAAGCATTTTTAGCGTCACCTCCTTTAGTTGTTGCGTACGCTATTGCAGGTACTATTCGCTTTGATATTGAAAAAGGGATACTAGGGCAAGATCAACAAGGCAACGATATTACGCTTAAAGATTTATGGCCATCAGATGAAGAGATTGATGCAGTAATTAAGCAAAGCGTTAAGCCAGAGCAATTTAGAAAAGTATACGAGCCGATGTTTAATTTAACCGTAGATTACGGTGAAGATAACGATCCACTTTACGACTGGCGCCCAGAAAGCACCTACATTCGTCGCCCTCCTTATTGGGAAGGTGCACTTGCGGGTGAGCGTACAATGACTGGTATGCGTGCGCTTGCAGTACTTGGCGATAACATTACAACGGATCATTTATCGCCATCAAACGCAATTATGGCAAGTAGTGCCGCTGGCGAATACCTGACCAAAATGAATGTGCCAGAAGAAGACTACAACTCGTATGCAACGCACCGAGGCGATCATTTAACAGCGCAGCGCGCAACATTTGCAAACCCAAAACTACTTAATGAAATGGTGCTTGACGAAAACGGCGATATTAAACAAGGTTCATACGCACGATTAGAGCCGCAAGGCACCAATACACGCATGTGGGAAGCAATCGAAGCCTACATGGAGCGTAAACAGCCGCTTATTATTGTAGCCGGCGCCGATTACGGTCAAGGTTCGTCGCGTGATTGGGCGGCAAAAGGTGTAAGGCTTGCAGGTGTTGAAGTAATAGCAGCAGAAGGTTTTGAGCGTATTCATCGTACTAATCTAATTGGTATGGGCGTTTTACCACTTGAATTTAAAGCGGGCACAACCCGTAAAACTTTAAAGCTGGATGGCAGCGAAACATACGATGTAGCGGGTGATTTGAAACCAGGTGCTACTGTTAATTTAATTATTACCCGTAAAGACGGTGAAGTAGTTACTGTGCCTATGAAGTGCCGTATAGATACCCAAGAAGAACTTTCTATTTACGCGGCTGGTGGCGTGTTACAACGCTTTGCTCAAGACTTTTTAGAAGCAACGCAATCTGCATAAGGGCAAATATTATGTTTAAACCGCAAATTAAAGTGCCTGCAACCTATATGCGTGGCGGCACCAGTAAAGGTGTTTTTTTTAATTTAACTGACTTGCCAAAGCCTGCTCAAGTAGCAGGCGAGGCGCGGGATAATTTATTACTGCGCGTTATTGGCAGCCCCGATCCGTATGCTAAGCAAACGGATGGCATGGGCGGCGCTACATCAAGTACTAGCAAAACTGTAATCCTAAGTAAAAGTGAGCAAACTGATCACGATGTAGATTATTTATTTGGTCAAGTGGCGATAGATAAACCTTTTGTAGATTGGAGCGGTAACTGCGGCAACTTAACGTCAGCAGTGGGTGCTTTTGCTATTAGTAATGGTTTAGTCGATAAAAACCGAGTGCCCGATAACGGTGTTGCGATTGTGCGTGTGTGGCAGGCTAATATTAAAAAAAGCATATTAGTGCATGTCCCTATGACCAATGGCGAAGTGCAAGAAACCGGCGACTTTGAGCTCGATGGCGTTACCTTTGCAGCAGCTGAAGTAAAACTTGAATTTATAGACCCCGCTGATGGCGATGGCGCGTTATTTCCAACCGGTAACGTAGTTGATGACTTAAAAGTACCGGGTGTTGGTACTTTAAAAGCAACAATGATAAACGCAGGTATTCCTACTGTATTTATTAACGCCGCTGATATTGGCTATACCGGCACAGAGCTGCAAGACGATATAAATAATAATGTTGATGCACTTGAAAAGCTCGAAACCATTCGTGCTTACGGCGCTGTTAAAATGGGCTTAATTACTAACATTAGTGAAGCGCAAGCTCGCCAACATACGCCTAAAGTTGCGTTTGTTGCCGCACCTTTAGATTACAAAGCATCTAGCGGTAAAATTATTGAGGCTGCAAACATTAACTTACTCGTACGCGCTATGTCGATGGGTAAACTGCACCATGCCATGATGGGCACAGCTGCGGTTGCTATTGGCACTGCTGCAGCAATTGAAGGCACACTCGTAAATATAGCTGCTGGTGGCGGCGCATTAAGTGAAGTTAACTTTGGTCACCCATCAGGTACGCTAAAAGTAGGTGCTGAGGCTAAAAATAATGCAGGTAATTGGCAAGTTACCAAAGCGAGTATGAGCCGTAGTGCGCGCATATTAATGGAGGGGGCTGTAAGAGTGCCTTACTAGTCAGTGTCGAAGTTAAGCACAACTAAACATTTATTTTAGTTAAGTAAACAAGTTTTATAAACGTTTGCTTAGCTAAAGTAAAACCCACTAACCTTTGATATAAACAATCCTTTTTCATTAATTTTTCGAATTATCCTCTTTTTTAGCTCTCATCCATCGCATTTACTTGAAGAATATAATTAACAAACTAGATTGTATGTAATATTCATTTAATAAAGTGAATATATTGTATCAATATGTGCTGGTTCTTTATGAGTGTCTATAGGTTATTGAATAATAGAGATGCTGATAAAGAAGTAGCTCATAGAATAAAGATAAATACTTCTATAAAACGTATAAATATGTAGCATAACTATATAGCTTAATGGTATTTTTAATGTTCTGGTAACAAAGGTTATGATTGTGTACTTTTTTAATGCTTTTTAAACATAAAAGCTTACACAAGCCACTATCAACTAAACTAATTTCTGATACTCATTCCAGGCTATCAAGGAGAAATAAATGGTAAAGCGTACGATCAAATTTACACCTATTGCAGCTTCAGTTGCACTTACATTAGGCTTAACAGCATGTGGTTCGGACAATGACAGAAACATTCCTGTTACACCTGTAGAAGCTTTTACTGCAACAGGTGATGCACAGTTCAACATAGAAGTAACTGGTAAAGCAGTTAAAGGTTCAATGAAAAGTGCAGTAGTAACTGTAATGACTTTAGATGCATCTGGTCAAAGCGTTCCTGTTGCGTTTCGCTCAGCTGCTTCAGCAGAAGCAGAGTCTTTTTCTGAAGAAGCACTATCACAAAGTGCTGCTGATGCTGCAGTAGAAGCAAGTAAAATTGCTGCTAACCCTGAAGTATTAACTGATGAAAGCGGCCGTTACAGCATCTACTTAGATGATGACTTTACTGGACCAGTTTACATTACTGTTAAAACGTCTGCAGAAGGCGATGATAGCTTTTTACGTTGTGACGCTTACGTAGGTTGTGGCGATTACGATGTAGCGCCAGAAGAAGATGACGTAAATGATGGCGATACTGCGATTGAGTTTGGCGAATGGTACAAAACTGACCTAGAGCTTTCAGTTGTTAAATTTGTTCCAGCTGTTGAAGCAGATACATCTGGAGTAAGTGGTTCTGCAGGCGATGCTAATGTAGAAGCTTCTTATAAAGCTAATGTTACTTTCTTAACATCGTTAGTGGCGGCTCTTCTTCTTGACTCAGGTTCAAGTGTAGATGAAGACGCAATTGCTAAAGCAAGCTTAGATACTGTTGTACAAGTAATGGGTCAAGACGCTGCACTTTTACTTTCAGCTATTATTGGTGATTTATCTAACGGCGGCGCTGTAGATTTAAGTGACGTTGATGGCGAAGAAGAACTTACTGACGGTATTTTAGCAATTGCACAGCTTTCATCTTCAATTCAAGGTTTACCTTCAATTGGTGATGTAATGAGCAGCATTAAAGCTGGTATTAAATCAGGCCAGTTTAAAGGTAATGCTGATGCTAGCATTGCAGCAATAGCGACAATGTTACAAACAGCTATTACAAATACTGCAAATGTTTTTGTTGCCATTGCTACTGGTACTGAAGATGACATTAAAACTGCATTAGAAGCCGCTTTCGCAGCAAAAATTCCAGCTCCTACTGCTGGTGAGATAGTTGCATTCGCTGCTAACTCAGCTGATGTTGCTAAAAAAGCAAAAGCTGCTAAAGATAAAGCTGTTAAAAATGGTGCAGCAACTGATGCGAGCCTTGCAGCCGCTGCAATAAAAGTTAAAAAAGCACTAGAAGTAATTGGTTGTACTGGCGCAGAATGTACAGTTGGAGATGACTTTTATACCGCTCTAGCAGCTGCTTTAACAGTAGAAATTACAGCTTCTCAAACTGCACTTACTACATTAGAAATGAACATTGAAACAGCTCAAAGTTCACTTGCAGATGTTCAAGCAATGGGTGGCGACGCTCTTACAGCTGATAACGCAGCTGCATTTGTAAGCGCTGTTACATTACTTAAAAACGAAGCTACTACAGCTGATTTAACAGCTAAAGCGGGTTCTATTTTTGTTAAATCACAAGGCTATGTAACTGCTGCAAATGCTTTAGTTACTCAAAGCTCTGATTACCAACAAATACTTGACTCTGCAACGTTGTTACAAACAGATGCGTCTGTAGCTGTAACTGACACAGTTGCATACGACTTAGCATTAGCTGCACTAGTAGCTGAAGCAGAAGCTGCGATTGAAACGTTTGATGTTGCTCTTGCTGCAGCAAAATTAGTTGCTGAAGACACTGCAGACGTTGCTGATGAGAAAAAATCAGTAGCAGACACAGCTGAAGCGGCTTCTACTAGCGCACTTGCTAACGCAGAAAATGCAATGGTAGATACAGCTGCAAACGCAACAGAAGCTCTTGAGCTTGCAATGACTGCCGTTACTGCTGCGTCTGATTTTGCTGCTGCTGTTGATGCACTTGAAATTGCTATTGAGCAAGCACTTGTTGCTGCTAATGCCTACCTAGAACTTGAAGGCGAAGGCGCACAAGCAATGATTGATGCGCTTACAGCTATGCAAACAGCTGCTGTAGCTCAAGGTGAACTAGCTAGCGAGCAATTTGTAACAGCTTATAATCTACAGCTTGCTGCTGAAACTGCAGTTGCAAAACTTGAAGTACTAACTTCTGTTAAAGCTACATCAGAGTCTTTAGCGACAATGACTGTGCTTACTAACACTGGTGGTCAAGCGGTTATCGATGCAGCAGACGTTCTTGCCGACGTAATTGATGAATTAGCTGAAATGGGTAATAACTCAGGTACAGGTACTTCAACTCGTAATGCTGATTGGGATTATGCTTATAATTTAGATGATCTTACGCTAATGCTTAGCAATGCGACTACAGGTGAGATGATCAGCGCAGCTGCATCTTATCAAGACAATCAGCTTGTTGTTGCTTGGGGTGCTACGCTAGTAGGTGAAAATGACGCTTCAGTTAAGCTTGTTACTGCTGATACACAAACACAAGCACTTACAGATTGTGTTGAATTTGCCGCTGGAACTATTGATGCTACTCAAATTGATTCATGTTTAGTATTTACTTTTGATGGCGCAGTGACGGCTGATAATGTAGATGATGCAGAAATCTTAATGACTGAAACCACTAACCATGTTGAAATCATGGATGGCGATTCTGGCTTTACTGGTATGTTAAGTCTTACTGCTGATGATGCAACAGATTCAGGCTCTATTACATTAGAGGGTGTTTCTGGTGATGTAGACTTTAAAGTAATGACTACATTCATCGACAGCGACATGGAAGAAGCAAGTGCTTTAGATATTACAGTAAATAATGCAATGGGTTACACATTGTCTATTACTGGTAATGAAAGTGCAGGTTACACTGGTGACGTTATGGCTATGTACAATGAGATGATGATGTCTTTTGGTACTGCAGCTAAAACAACTAATGGTCTTTCAATTACTTACATTGATGGTGATGTAGTTGATTACACTGATGTTGATTTAATTGATTCATCTAAGTAATATTTAAACTATAAAAGGGGAAAGCAATGCTTTTCCCTTTTTTTATAGAAAGCGATCAAATTATGAAAAAAAAAATTCTCTTGTTAGGATTTTCAACAGCTCTTATTTCTCCTCTTGCTTCCGCAGATAACCAATTTCAAATATTTACTCATTTTGACGCAGAAATTTATACAGAAGCACAACCAGTACAAGCCTTTGTAGATGATTTTGATGCACCATTAAAATCGGGTGACAGTGCATTTACCTATAATATATTTGAAGTAGGTGTTGGCTACGGTAATTTTAAAGTAGGTTTACAGAGTCGTTACGACTATGTTCTTAACTTTGATCCTGATACAGCTAAATATACCCATACTGAAAAAAATGATTTAGAGTTTGAAGACAGATTTTATACTTATTACCTTGATGCTAAACAAGCAACCTCTAATGGTGTGTTTGTATCTTATGACTTTAAATTTTTAGATAAAAATGCATTAACAATAACACCTAAACTATCTGTTTTTGCTAGCTCGCATTATCAAGACGCGATTGTAAATGGTGAAATTTATAGTGATGAAGTTGAAGGTGCTGTAACGGTTGATTACAACTTTTCAAAAGATATATTATTTAAAAAGTTTTCACCTTCAGAAAAACCTGAAGGCCTTGGCTATAGCCTAGATATTTTTGCTGATTGGCAAGTAAACGATGAGCTTCAGGTTGGCTTTAGCGTAAAAGATTTGCTCTATAAAACAGAGTATGAAGACAGTGGCTCCGTAAAAGGGCAAACTACTGAAATTCCATTTAGCGAAGATGACAACGGCGATATTATTACTCAGCCAACAGTTTCATTAAAAACATCTGCATTTGGAAATACGGTATCTCATGATTTCGAAATGGAAATGCGTCTACAAGCATTTGCTGATTACAGAATAAACGATCGGTTTTCAACTCAGTTAACTTTAAAACGATACGACAAAGACACGTTTAGCCAATTAAAAGGCCGTATTCACTTTTGGGATCATTGGAGAGTGCAAGCAGGCTACGAAACAAAAAGTGAAGCATTTTTAGTTGGTATAGAAAACGAATATTTTGGTCTTAATTTACAAACTGATAGCCTAGATTTAGATAAAGCCTATTATGCGAATGTGAATTGGTACGTGAACATTAAGTTTTAAGGAATGAAGATGTTAAAACAAATTATACCTTTAGGGGTAGCTATTGCATTAGTAGGTTGTGGTTCTTCATCAGACAGTGACAGTTCAGAATCTGTTGCAGTGAGTGAAATTGCTACATCTTCTTCTGTGAGTTTTTATGTATCTAATTGGCAATCACCACAGGGCACGCTTAATGTTTTAGATAGCGATGGGGTGGTGCAAGAATCAATTGAAGTCGAAAACATTAATACTGTGAGTGTAAGTGTAACTCCACTTACTTTTAATAGTTTTGAGTTTATACCGAGTGATATGGCTCTACCTTGTCCGCGCTTTACAGGTTGTGGCAGAACAGTCCGTGGTGATGTAAATGACTTAAACGCAAACCGTTTAATCGACTACCAAGAATTGACAGCCGTTACTCTTAATTACAAAGCAGATGCATTTAGTGCACCGGGTGTAAATACGGTTTATTTATCGCCATTAAGTAAAGCAATTACAGATGAAGGCTTTAGTGCTACGCAAGCTAGTTTATCAGCCACGCCTTTTTATCATTTAACGCACAGCAATTTAAATGCAAGTGTTGAAGCAGAAATGGTTACTAATGCATTTACTTACGCAGCAATTTTAGCTGGTGTTGCTGATAGTACGTTTAGTGTTGAAAGTGCTTTTAATGCATTTACTAACTCAGAGACTGACCAACAGGCATGGGAAGATTATAGCGATTTAGCAGCGCAGTATGTTACAGATAACTTATTTAGCGACCAAGGTAATGGATTACTACCAAACGTTGCAGGTCAAGTTAAGCAAACGATCGCAAGTGTAACTACATTTACAAATTGGCAGGCTCGATCAACAGAAGTTCAAAGCTTAGATTCAAGAGAGTTACTTGTTGATACACGAAATATTATAGGTGCTGCAAGACTTCAAGAAAAAAGCTATTCAGATGAATTAGACGTAAAATTTGCTGAGCTTGAAGATGCGTTTGATGAAGACACACAAAGAACCCTTGATGCACTTACTAATGCTTTAAACGAAGTTATTACAAATTATTCACCACTAGCTGATGGCTCTACACCATCAGGACAGTATAAACTTCGTGACTTAGATATTGATTACAGCCAATCACCTTATACTTGGGCTATAACTGGCACGTATGATGAGTTACCTATAACAATTGATTTATCAATTCCCACATTTAGAGTAAGTGGTGTGCTAGGTAATAAAATTGAAGGTATAATGAGCGCTACTGTTACAAATGGTACTACGGTATTAAGTGTTGATGTAAGTGAGTTGCTGATTGAGTTTGATGGCATAGAGGCTCAAAGTGAATTAAACCCAGAAGCCGATACAGGTATTACACAGGTAACTACGAATGTAATTATCAATAAAGCCGCTGGTAAACTTGAAGGCGATTTATCACTAAACTTAAATCGTTTTGTTAATTCATTAGGTGAAGAGTCTACAACGTTATCTACTTTTGATTTTAATGGTGATTACGTGAGCGACATTCAAAACACTGCATTTCATATCACAGCAGTAGAGGCTTCGCCTTTTATTGGTGAAGACAACGATGATTTAGCATTTACTTTTGAATTAGATTTTCCTTTAAGTGGTGCAAGCGATTTTAAGTTTGCTTACGTGGGCGATGTTGAAAACTTATCAGAACTTACCTCTACAGATATATTTGTTAGCATAAAAAATCGTGCGTTAGATTTACGTATTCGTGATGTTAGTGGCAACATTAATCTAATAGCGAAAGGCGAAAATGGACGTTGGTTAGATGTAAAGCAAAAGGGTCGTAATTACAGTGGCGGTTTATATTTTGGTGATACTAAACTAGCTGATGTTACTGCAGTACGTGGTATTCCTGGTGTTTTATTTCCAAATGGTGAGTTTGAATCATTATTTTAACCACTTGATTAAATATTTTAAACGCCTAGCATTCGCTTAAGGCCGAACAGTTAAGAAGCGTTTTAACGATTAGTTAAGTGGCTTTAGAAATATTCAAAATCCGATATTAGTTTTCTAGTATCGGATTTTTTATTGCTTGTTATATTAGTTAAATGCGCCTGAATCAAGGTAGCTGCCGATCCCGAGTGTAAACATCCAAAGCCCCCATAAGCTATGCTCAATAACACACACGACGGTTGAGCGGCTTTGTGCATAGGTATAAGCAAACAGTAGTCCGCCTAAAAATGCCAAACCTACTGCAATCCAATTTGCATACACAATATGCGCCAACGCAAATACACTCGCACTAACTAGAATACGGACTGCTTTTTTGGGCATGATGCGCTTATAACGATGAAAAAAATACGTTCTGAATATTAACTCTTGAGGAATAACCGACAGTATTGGGTAGAGCAACAACAGTAAAAGCCAATCATTAAACGAGTTGCGGGGAAGGGTAAACCAGTTTCCTTGATGAATAATCCCGTAAAACATACCTGAAAACAACGCACCTAAAAAAAAGAAGCTAAACACACGTTTTTTAATAGCAGAAAACTGCCCAAGGCTTGTGAGTCTAAAACGTTTAAAATGGGGATCGCCCAGTAGCAACATACAACACACACTCATAAGTATAATAAGCGCAGGAATAAGCCAGTTAGCTAAATGCTCGCGTAATACAAAGCCCAGCAAAGGCAGCAATACAAAAATGAGGGTAAATTCAAACCAGCGGTATTGATTGGCGTTCAAGGTCGTCTCAACTTGTTTTTTTTACAAACTAACAAGCAAAGACGACATTTTTATGACGATATTAGTTATCTATAAATTACTTTACTGGTTCTTCTTCATTAGGGAGGTATTTGTACAAGGCAATAATAGTGGCAAAAATACTCACAAAGGTAATGCCCATTAAACCAAATACTTTGAAGTTGACCCAAAAGTCGAGCGAAAAATTATACGCAATATAAATGTTCAACGCTGCGATGCCAGCAGTAATTACAACCCACATCAGGTTAAGCTTATCCCATAACGGATCTGGGACTACAATGGCTTGTTTTGTATCATTAGCATTTTCAAGTATTGAACTAAGCGCTTTTTTAACGAGATTTTTTTTAAGTACATAACGGCTAACAAGTAACGTTAAACTTAAACCTGCGTAAATCAGCGTTGCTTTCCATTTTATGTATTGCTCATCATGAAGTACCAGCGTTAACGTACCAAACACAGCAGCAATGCCGAAAAATACCCACTGACGAGTTGGCACAGAACCATGTTTAAAGTAGCTATAAGTAACTTGAATAAGCGTAGTGGCCATTAATAAACCGGTAGCCCAATAAATATCGACTAGCTTAAAAACTGCAAAAAACAGTATGAGTGGAATGTATTCAATTAATGCGTGCATAGTCTACCTAAATTATACGAAAAAGAGTCAAAGGCTTTTTACCACATAAAGCTTAGCAACTACAAGGTTGACTTGTTGCCCTGTAACCCTTAGCCTGCGTGGCTTTATTGCCAATTAGGTTTGGTACTTTTTATATCATCATATTCCCACGCTTAACTAACACTGATTTGGCGTGTATTTAGGAGCCTAAAATGAATAAAGCAGAACTCGTTGCTGCCATTGCACACAAAAGTGAATTAACAAAAAAAGATTCTCTTGCGGCACTTTCAAGCTTGCAAAAAGTAATTACTAAATCGCTTTCTGAGGGTGATCAGGTTCAAATTAATGGCTTTGGGACTTTTGCACTTAGTTATTACCCAGCGCGTACTGGGCGAAACCCGCAAACAGGCGCAGCTATTGAAATAGAAGGCGCAAATAAAGCGGTTTTTAAGCCTGCTAAAGCGTTAAAAGATCTGCTTTAAATAACATTATTTAGCTAGGTCGTTGATTGAGCTTTGATTGGAGCTATTAAACATAAAATTATGGGCTTTGCCCATCACGCCAACAAGTTGTGCGTCTATAAAAAGAAACATATGCCGAGTGTTAGTTGTAGACGCCAAACTTGCTCGCGCGAGAAGCGCAGCTTCTAATTACTTAATCACAGTTCATAAAAACTGCGTTTTTAAACGCCAACAAGTTGTGCGTCTACAAAAATAAACATAATGCCGAGCATGAGTTGTAGGCGTTTAGCTTGCTCACGCGAGAAGCGCAGCTTCTAATTACTTAATCACCCATCATAAAAACTGTGTTTTTAAACGCCAACAAGTTGCGCGCCTACAAGGATAAGCATAATGCCGAGCGTTAGTTGTAGGCGCCAAACTTGCTCGCGCGAGAAGTGAAGCTTCAGTATTTAATCATCGAGTACCAAACCTGTGCTGTATCTTGTTTATGTAGATTATTCATATTGTCTAAATGATTTACATAGCACTATAAACTTCAATTAGATTAACTCCTTTATTTTCAAGCGCTTGTTTTCGGCATGCATTGTGCTTTTTTAACTATGTGTTTCGAATATATTTTTCAAGAAAAAGGAGATCTCAATGAGTACATTACAAACAAGCACACGTTTACAAGGCAAAAAAATTGCAATTTTAGCCACTGATGGATTTGAGCAAAGTGAGCTGTTATCTCCACGCAGCGCATTACTTGATGCCGGTGCAAACATCGAAATAGTATCAATTAAAGAAGGCCAAATTACGGGCTGGGATGAAGACAAGTGGGGCGATAAAGTAACAGTAGATAAACTAGTCACGAACGCAAATCCCGCTGACTATGACGCGCTTATGCTTCCTGGTGGTTTATTTAACCCAGACAGTTTACGCCAAGATAAAGATGCTAAAGCATTTATTGATGGCTTTTTTGGCGCAGAAAAAAACAAACCCGTTGCTGCAATTTGCCATGCACCGTGGTTACTAGCTGAAATTAATAAATTGCGCGACCGCACCATTACCTCTTTTCCAAGTATTAAAAGCGACTTAATTAATGCAGGCGCTAATTGGGTCGACCAAGAAGTATGTGTAGATAAAGGCTTAGTAACAAGCCGAAGCCCAGCCGATTTAGAAGCATTTAATGCTAAATTTATTGAAGAGATTTTAGAGGGTAAACACCAAGCTCACTAAGTTGCTTTTTAAAAAACAAAAAAGGGCATTTTAAATGCCCTTTTTTAATGCGTATAAAACACGCCCGAGTTACCTTATAGCGATGTAGCTGCTTTCATATCGGCTACAAAAGCTTTCAACTGAGCGGTCATTGCCGGTAAATCATCAAGGTTAGCTTCGATAATTTTAACCACAGCAGAGCCTGAAATAGCACCGGCTGCTCCTGCATTAAGAGCCGCTTTTACATCATCTGGCGTTGAAATGCCAAACCCTAAAAGAGCAGGGGCTGCGTGGTATTCTTTTAATTTAGTAACAATGTTGCCCGCTGGCATTTGTGCTTTAGTATCGGTACCGGTAACACCTGCGCGCGATAGTAAATACGTGTAACCACGACCGTAAGAGGCGCACTGGCGAAGTGTGTCGTCATCGGCATTTGGTGTTGCAATAAAAATTGGGTCTACACCGTTATCCATTGCTGACTTTCTGAATACTTTAGATTCATGTAGCGGTACATCTGCCACTAAAATTGAGTCTACGCCTACCGCTTTTGCATCTTTGTAAAATGCTTCTATACCGCGCTTAAACACAAGGTTTGAATACAGTAATAAACCAATTGGGATATCGGCATTATACTCACGTATTTCTTTAATAATATCAAAGCAATCTTGTGTATTAATGTGCACATCGAGAGCGCGAATATTCGCTTTTTGTATTACTGGTCCATCTGCAATTGGGTCAGAAAACGGAATACCAAGCTCAAGCGCATCAGCGCCGCCGTCAATTAGGCTTTTAATAATCGCAATGCTTTGCGCTTTGCCTGGATCGCCAATTGTTACAAATGGTACAAATGCACCTTGTTTTTGCTCGTTAAGCGCTGCAAACATTTTGCCGTAACGATCCGTTTTTACTTGGCTCATAGCTGACCTCTTTCAGATAGTACATTGTGAACGTGTGCTAAATCTTTATCGCCACGACCACTTAAATTAATAACTATAACGCTTTGTTCGGTTTGCTCTTCTGCATACTTAAGTGCATAAGCTAACGCATGGCTTGATTCAAGTGCCGGAATGATCCCTTCATTTTTAGCAAGTGATTGAAACGCATCTAGCGCTTCAGTATCTGTAATGCCAACGTATTGCGCGCGACCAGTTTCGTGTAAAAATGCATGTTGAGGACCAACAGCTGGGTAATCAAGACCAGCAGATACCGAGTAAGACTCTTCAATTTGGCCATCATCATTTTGCATAATATACGTATAAGTACCGTGTAATATACCTTTAGTGCCTTTACAAATTGTTGCGCCGTGTTCATTTGTATCAAGACCTTTACCAGCGGGCTCAACACCAATTAATTTAACGCCTGGCTCATCAATAAAGTCGGTAAACATACCAATTGCGTTTGAACCACCGCCCACACAGGCAATAACCGCGTCAGGTAGACGACCTTCGGCTTTAAGGACTTGTTGCTTGGCTTCTTCACCAATAATTTTTTGATACTCACGTACAATTGTTGGGAATGGGTGAGGACCCGCAGCAGTACCTAGCAAGTAATGCGCGTCTTGATAGTTTGCTGACCAGTCACGTAGCGCTTCGTTTACGGCATCTTTTAATGTGCCAGACCCTGCGGTTACCGGAATAACCTCTGCGCCCATCAACTTCATTCTAAATACGTTAGGTTGCTGACGTTCAACGTCTTTTGCGCCCATATAAATACGACACTTTAAACCCAGTAATGCACATGCAAGCGCGGTTGCAACACCGTGTTGACCGGCACCGGTTTCAGCAATAACTTGTTTTTTACCCATGCGCTTAGTAAGTAACGCTTGGCCAAGTACTTGATTCGTCTTGTGCGCGCCGCCGTGTAATAAGTCTTCGCGCTTTAGATACAGTTTTACTTTTGGATTTTTAACTAAATTGCGCGTTAAAGTAAGTGGGGTAGGACGACCCGCATACTCATTTAATAATTTACTTAGCTCTGCCTGAAATTCAGGATCTTTTTGTGCTTTGTTAAATTCGTTTTCTAACTGCTTAAGCGCAGGGACAAGTAACTCGGGTACAAACATACCGCCAAACTCGCCAAAATAAGCTGGATTTTGCATTTTAACCTCAATAATTTCTGATGCTCGTAAAAGCATTATGTAATTTGTTAGGGCACTTTTTACCCGCAGATTCTTCAACGCCTGAGTTTAAATCAAGGCCTAAGGCACCTTTTAAAAGCGCATCTTTAATATTGTCTGGATTTAAGCCTCCAGCGAGCATAAACGGTGTAGTTGCATCGCTTAGCACTGACCAATCGAATGCTTTACCTGTACCGCCGGCTTGAGTATCGCTGTGCGTATCGTAAAGATGACGATCAACTCCACTTACAGGTGTGGGCAATGCATCTTTTATTGCTTGTGCTTTCCAAATCTCGCAGTCGTTTGGTAACTGTGTACGCAACACAGCAATGTAATCGTCACTTTCTTGGCCATGTAATTGTACTGCCGCTAATTTTAACACACTTGCGTATTGAACTACTTGCTCAATTGGGGCATCGACAAATACACCCACAAAATTAAGTGGTGCACTTTGGCTCAGTTCTCTTGCGCAATCTAAATCTACATAGCGTGGCGATTTAGGATGAAAAATTAAACCACCATAAACAGCACCGTTTTTATATGCCGCTTGTGCATCTTGAGTTCGCGTTAAACCACATACTTTATTGTCACCTAAAATCACACGGCGACATGCTTGCTCTAAATCACGCTCGCCCATAAGTGAGCTGCCAATTAAAAAGCCATCGCATAGAGGAGCTAAACGTTTCACGTCTTGATGGGTGTAAATGCCAGATTCCGAAATAACCACTTTATTAGCTGGAATAAGCTTTCGTAGTTTTTCGGTAGTGGCTAAATCGGTGCTTAAATCGCGTAAGTCGCGGTTATTAATGCCAATGATTTGTGCATCAAGCGCAAGTGCACGGTGTACTTCTTCTTCATTACTTACTTCGGTTAATACCGACATATTAAGTGAATCAGCAACTGCATGCAGTGCTTTATAGCTTTCGTCATCTAGTACCGAAAGCATCAGTAATATAGCGTCACCGCCATAAATACGTGCCATGTACACTTGGTACTCATCTATAAAAAAGTCTTTACAGATAAGCGGTTGTTCTACTTGGCTGCGCACAAATTCGAGGTAATCAAAACTGCCTTGAAAATATTTAGCATCAGTTAACACGCTCATGCAGGTGGCGTATTTTTTATACACCGATGTGATTTCAGTTAAATCAAACGGCTCTCTAATTAACCCTTTTGAAGGAGATGCTTTTTTACACTCTAAAATAAACTGTGTGCCAGGTGCTGCAAGCGCTTTATAAAAGCTACGGCTTGTAGGCACTGCAAGATGCTTAAAGCTTTCAAGCGGACGCGTGGCTTTTCTTTCAATTAGCTCTAACTTTTTATCAGCAACAATTTTGTCTAATACGTTAGCCATTACTTACCTCAATAATTTCATTTAACGTGTTCATGGCTTGCCCTGAACTTAATAATTTTTGCACTTGTTGCGCCCCTTCTTTTAACGTTTCTGCTTTACCTGTTAGGTATAAAAGGGCAGCTACGTTAACCACAATAGCAGCATTATGTGCATCTGTGCCTTTGCCTTGCAAGATGGCGAGGCTAGCATTTGAGTTGTATTGTGGGCCTTCACCAGCGAGTTGTTCAAGTGAATAGTTTGCAAGGTCAAAGTCGCTTGGGTTTAGTGTGTACTGTGTTATCTCGCCATTATTTAGCTCAACTACCGTTGTTGGGCCGTGTAGAGCTATTTCGTCAGTGCCCGAGCCATGAACAATCATCGCGCGCTTTGTGCCAAGGGTTTTAAGTGTTTGTGCCATTGGCATACACAACGCTTCGTTATATACACCTAACAATTGCACATCAGGTGCCGCTGGGTTAGCAAGTGGGCCTAAAATATTAAAAATAGTGCGTGTTTTAAGCGCTGTACGCACGCCCATCGCATGGCGTACGCCACTGTGGTAGTGCGGTGCAAACAAAAAGGTAAAATTGGTTTGCTCAAGACATTTTGCCGCTTGCTCTGGGCTCATATCTATATTAATGCCCAGTGCTTTGAGTAAATCGGCTGAGCCTGAATTACTCGATACACTGCGATTACCGTGTTTTACCATGTTAATACCGGCAGCAGCGGCTACAATAGCAGCCGTTGTACTTATATTAATTGTGTTAGAACCATCGCCACCAGTGCCACAGCTATCGGCAAGTTGCGTACTGGTGGTAGTAAAAGCAACGGCGTTTTCGCGCATTGAGGCCGCAGCGCCTGCAATCTCGTCGCTTACTTCGCCTTTAATTTTAAGGCTTATAAGTAGAGCGGTTAGCTCAATTTCACTCATATTACCTTGCATTATTTCATCAAAAAACGCTTTGGCGTCTGCGTAGCTTAATGATTGCCCCGTAATTAGTTGCTCAATAGCGTGTTGAACATTTATGGGTTGTTCTGGTTGTGTACTCATAATGTCCTCTTTTATTTAGCGCGTGTTAAGTAAGCGACACTTTGCTGAAGTAGCATTGCGCCGTTTGGCGTTAGTATTGATTCTGGATGAAACTGGTAACCCAATGCGTTGTCATCATGATGGTATATAGCCATAGGGATATCATCGTACTGGGCAATTACCTTAATATTATCAGGCACTTTTGTTGCCATTAATGAATGATAACGCGCAACTGGCATTGTATTGCCCATACCATCAAATACAGGATGCTCATCTAAATTAATAATTGAAGATTTACCATGTACGGTTTCACCCGCGTGACCGATTACTCCACCGTAACTTTGTGTTAATGCTTGTTGGCCTAAACAAATGCCTAGCATTGGGAAGTGACCTTTAGAGAGCTCAATAAGCTCCATTAAACAGCCTGCATCGCTTGGTGTGCCAGGACCTGGCGAAAGTACTAATAGCACTTGGCCTTGCTCTTGACGCATTTTGTTAAAAATAACCTCAGCGCTAATGTTATTTCTGTAAACAACCAGTTCGCAGCCAAGCATCGTCAGCTCATCAACAAGGTTGTATGTAAATGAGTCAAAGTTATCTAAAAAATAGATTTTGATAGGATTTACTTTGCTCATTTTATACCGCCTTATACGTAGATTTTATGGCGGTGATAACCGCTTGTGCTTTAGCGCGAGTTTCGTTTGCTTCTGAAATAGGATCTGAGTCAAACACCACACCGGCACCGGCTTGCACATACGCTTTGTTATTTTTAACAAAAGCTGAGCGAATAACAATACAGCTATCCATTGCGCCATCACCGGTTAAGTAACCTACTGCGCCGCCATAGCTACCACGACGTTTACCTTCTGTTTGACGAACAAGCTCAGCAGCACGAACCTTTGGTGCACCAACAAGCGTGCCCATGTTCATACATGCTTGGTAAGCGTGCAGTGCATCAAGCTCGGGTTTGAGTGTACCAACAACGCGTGACACCAAATGCATTACTTGTGAATAGCGGTCTACTTTTAATAGCTCTTTAGCAAAGCGAGTACCTGCAACGCTAATGCGTGCAACGTCGTTACGGGCTAAATCAACCAGCATTAAATGCTCGGCGCGCTCTTTTTGATCGTTTCTTAGTTCCAGCTCAATGCGGCTGTCTAGGTCTGGGTTAATTTGCCCATTAGCAAATTTACCACGCGGGCGAGTCCCCGCAATTGGGTATACTTCTACTTGCTTATTACTTACGTCGTACTTAAGGGCCGACTCAGGAGACGCGCCAAATAATGCAAAGTCTTCATCGCGCATATAAAACATATACGGGCTAGGGTTTTGCTTTTTAAGTTGGCTATAAGCGTGAAGGGGATCAGGACAAGGTAGTGAAAATGTTCGCGACGGCACTACCTGAAAAATATGACCATCAACAATATTCTTTTTGAGTTTTACTACTTGCTCGCAGTAAGTCGCATCGTCTATATCAACGCTCACATCGCACTCGCCGCTTTGCATATCTGCACTAAATTCAGCTGCGTTATCGCAAAGTGTATTTAATCGTTCTAGCTCTTTACCTACTTCAAAGCAGTTAGCATGTACGTCTGGACCATTAAACACATTACCAATGAGTTCAGTTGTTTGTTTTTGATGATCAATAACAACTAGCGTTTCGGCTAAATAAAATACGTAATCAGGGCATGTGTTTTCGCCATCAGGCACATCACTTAACTGCTCAAAGTTTGCTACCATATCGTAGGCAAATACACCGCCTAAAAATAACGAAAATGGATTGTTAGTTGTGCTTTTAATACTGTTAATACACGTACGAAGAGCGCTAAATGCATTGTCTGCAACCAACTTACTTGCTTCGTCAATATCATTGTTTGCACTCATGTACTCAAGCGTTAGTGTTGTATCGTTTAGCGTGGCTGTACAGCTTTTAACATTAGCATGTAAGTAGCTAAGCAGTTGCTGCCCGTTATTTGACTTTGCAGTAACGGTTACTGTTTTACCTTGGCATACAATCCGCAGGGCACAGTCGACTAAAATTAAACTTTTTACACTGTCTTTAGAATCAATCTCAGCCGATTCAAGCAGTAGTGAGTTAGGCTTATCAAGTGCCGCGTATAATGCAAGAGGACTACTAATATAGTCGCGTACTTGCGTAATGCTTGTTACTTCGCCTGGTGTGGTAGTTATATGACTAAAAATCAAACCTCATTCCCTCAAAAAATTAAACCCCGCAATGCTTTAGCAATGCGGGGTTTGAATAACGATATCTAAATTACAAACAGATCATTACCGTCCCGCTATATCAGGCGCCACCACCAACGATGTGTAAGAGTAAGACCGTTATTCATGTTTTTCTGCCTCAAAATTTATTAAATATTTTTAACGTATACGTTTCGTAAAATTTAGTTATAAAAAAACCCGCATAGTTGCGGGTTTTGAATTTTTGTTAGACACGACAATTCATCACCCGATAATTACGAGTGCCACCACCAAATAGTGTTTAAGTTTGAATTGATCATTATTGTTAATTCTTAATGTGTCTGAAAGTGGCTACAGTAAAACGTATCTTATGCTTTTGTGTCAAGTGTTTATTTAAAACAATTTAGTCAAAAAAGTTGTTATACTTACATAAACACCATTAACCCTTAATTTTAAGCAGTTTTCTTTTGATAAAATATGATTTACATAGCCATACCACACATTCAGACGGGCGTTTAACGGTTGAAGAATTATTGCATCGCGCTGTTGATAAAAATATTGATGTGTTTGCTATTACCGATCATGACACTGTTGCGGCTATTAAGCCTGCGCAGCAATTTATTGAAGCCGAAAAATTACCGCTTTCATTAATTACGGGTACAGAAGTATCTACCAAATGGGAAAGTTTTGAAATTCATATTGTGGGTTTAAATATTGATATTAATAATATTGACCTTACCTCTTTATTATCAGCTCAGCAGCAAAAGCGAGAAGATAGAGCGCTAGAGATTGGTGTTCGCCTTGCAAAAAATGGCTTTGATGGCATATACGAGCAAGCTAAAGAGCTGGCAAAAGACGCGCAAATTACACGTGCCCATTTTGCACGCGCATTAATAGAGCGCGGCGTTGCCAAAAATTTTCCGGGTGTTTTTAAAAAATACTTAGGGCGTGGCAAAACAGGCTACGTACCGAGCTGCTGGTGCACTATGCAAACTGCCATTGAGGCTATTCATGCCGCTGGTGGTGTTGCGGTACTTGCGCACCCAAGTAGCTATCAAATGTCAAATAAGTGGCTACGTAAGTTATTAGTAGAATTTAAAAGTGTAGGAGGGGACGCAATGGAAGTTGCACAACCTCAACAGGCGCCAAGCGAACGTCAATTTTTAGGTGAACTCAGTCGTGAGTACGAATTACTTTGCTCACAAGGGTCTGATTTTCATTTTCCGACAAGCTATTTAGAGCTTGGCAAAAATTTATACCTACCTAAAGACTGCCAAGGTGTTTGGCAAGCTTGGGAAGGAGAAGAAGGGGCATTAACATGAGTCAATTATTTCATATTCATCCTGATAACCCGCAACCGAGATTGATTAGTCAAGCCGTTGATATTATTAAACAAGGCGGCGTTGTTGTTTATCCAACTGATTCGGGCTACGCCATCGGTTGTAATATTGGTAACAAGCAAGCCAAAGAGCGCATAGAGCGTATTCGTGGTATTGAAAAAAACGATAACTTTACGCTAGTTTGCCGTGATTTATCGGAGTTATCTACTTACGCACGTGTAGATAACCAATTATTTAGACTTATTAAAAATAATACGCCAGGGCCTTATACCTTTATTTTTAAAGGAACAAAAGAAGTTCCTAAGCGTTTATTAAACGACAAGAAAAAAACCATTGGCATGCGTGTAATTGAGCATCCAATAGCCTGTGCGTTACTTGCCGAACTTGGCGAGCCGTTAATGTCGTGTTCTTTAATTTTACCAGGTGAGCAGTTTACAGAGTCAGATCCTGATGAAATTTTAGAGCGATTAGATAAGCATGTTGATTTAATTATTCACGGTGGTTATTTGCCAGAGCAAGCAACAACAGTAATCGATCTGTCGGAAGATGACGTTAAAATATTGCGTGTTGGCTGTGGTGATACAAGCCCGTTTGAGTAATAAAGCGTGAGCGAAAGTACTGCTGATATTAAATATATCGAAAAGCCAGTGCAGCAAAAGCTGCCACTGGCTTTTTTGCATGGTAAAGCGGTTGTAGATAAACCCGAAGATTTATACATTCCGCCCGATGCGCTCGAAATAATATTAGAAACTTTTGAAGGTCCGCTCGATTTACTGCTGTACTTAATTAAAAAGCATAAGCTTGATGTGCTCGAACTTTCTATTTTTAGTATTACAGAGCAGTACTTAAGTTACGTTGAAATGATGACCGAGTTTCAACTCGAACTTGCTGGTGAATATTTAGTAATGGCTGCGTTACTTGCACAAATTAAGTCGCGCTTATTATTACCTGTACACGAAGAGCTAGAAGAGGAAGAAGATCCTCGCGCTGAGCTTATTAAGCGTTTACAAGAATATGAGCTATTTAAAAAAGCCGCTGAAAATCTCGATGACATTCCTCGTGTTGGTCGTGATATTTTTATAGCGCATGCCGCTATGCCAATACGTGAAGACACAACTCAAAACCTCCCCGAACTTGAACTTAAAGACTTAATGCTGGCGTTGAGTGATGTAATGGCGCGCGCAAAAACGTTTGAGCATCACCAAATTACTGCTGAAGTACTCTCAACGCGAGAGAGAATGAGTCAAATATTACAGCAATTATCGCAAGCAAATTCGGCGGTGGTTTTTAATGCGCTTTTTACGCCAAATGAAGGGCGAAGTGGTGTAGTCGTTAGTTTTATTGCTATGCTAGAGCTCATTAAAGAAGGACTTGTTACCTGTTTGCAAGTAAGCCCTGAGAGCTTAATTTATGTCAGCTTAAGCGAGCAATCCACCCTATAAACTTATCTGTTTAATCCTCTCCTTTTAAAACTGACTTTGAATATCAAAGTTCTGTGCGTATACGCACGTAAAGTGTTTGTAAATGTTATTTTCATTTACGGCTGTGCACTATATTGTAGCGTCATAGCATTATAGGAAATCACACATGTTTAAAAATACACCTTCATCTTACGGACTTGTCGCCATTATTTTACATTGGCTCATGGCGCTGACTATTTTTGGCTTGTTTGGTTTGGGTTTATATATGGTTGAGCTTACTTATTACGATAGCTGGTATAAAGGCTCGCTCGATTTACATAAGAGCATAGGTATTACGCTGGTGGCCGTATTTTTATTTAGAATTTTATGGCGTGCTTTATCTACACAACCTAAACCATTAGGTGAAAGTAAAGGCATGAACCACTTAGCGCATACGGCGCATATTGTTATGTATATTATTTTGGCCGTTATTGTTGTTGCAGGGTATTTGATATCAACCGCAGACGGACGTCCAATAGAAGTGTTTACCTTATTTAACGTATCAGCCCTTGATTTTGCTTTTGATGACCAAGCCGATATTGCAGGAAAAGTACATTATTATGGTGCATGCACATTAATAGGGTTTGCAGTACTTCATGCACTAGGGGCGTTAAAACATCACTTTATCGACAAAGATAAAACCTTAATCAGAATGATCAAACCATTAAAGGATGATTAAAATGAAAAAACTATTAGTAAGCACAGCCGTTTCGGCTGCAATGATGTTATCGGCAACAGGCGCTAATGCAGCTGATTATGTAATTGATACAAAAGGCGGGCACGCGTCTGTTAACTTTAAAATTAAACACCTAGGTTACAGCTGGTTATATGGACGTTTTAATACTTTTGACGGCACATTTAATTATGATGCTAAAAACCCTGATGCATCAAAGATTATGGTAAATATTGATACCACTAGCCTTGATTCTAACCATGCAGAGCGTGATAAGCACTTACATGGTAAAGATTTTTTAAATGTGGATAAATACCCAAAAGCGACTTTCAAAAGCACGAGCATTAAATTTGATGAAGATGGTGAAGAGGCCGACGTAACCGGCGAATTTACGCTGCACGGCGTAACTAACACTATTACCTTTGAAATAGATAAAGTGGGCGAAGGTAAAGATCCGTGGGGCGGCTATCGCGTAGGTTTTGAGGGCGAAACCAGCCTTAAACTTACCGATTACGGTATTGATTACAACTTAGGACCTGCATCTACTCATGTTGATATTATTTTATCAATAGAAGGCGTTCGTCAGTAATACCATTATTAAATATAAAAACGCCACTTACTGTGGCGTTTTTTTTTGCTTAACAGAAACTCAAATTAAGCGACTTCGAATTTGCTTATTTTGCGCTATTTATACGTGACTGTAATAGTGGCCTTAAATGCTCAGGTAACCAGCGCATGAGCAAATCGTTATAAGCCTGCGTTTTTTTAATGACTTTGAGCTGCTCATTAAGAATGGCAATGTCTTCTGCGCCTTGCTCGTTTTTAGTACAGCCAATAAAACCATAACTTAACGCGGGTGATTCGGTTAATGGACGCTGTGTTAAATTTTCTGCAAAGTGCATTGATTTGGCTAAATAGTAATGCTCGCTTGGGTAACCCAGCAAAATATCAATTCGTTTTAGGTTAAGCATATATGTAAGGCTCGCTAGGCTATCGCGAGTGGGTCTAATTACTAAATCTATGTTGGGCGTACTGTTTATTAATGTATCTATCTCTTGGCCATAAGAGCGGCTCATAGAGACTCCAAGAGTTAGTTTTTTATTTTGTATTAAATCCAATAACGAGACTTCATTTGAGTCCGCTATATTTAGCGCTTTGGCGAGTCTTTTGTGCATGGCAATTGAAGGTGAAAGACCCGTTGTTGAGCTCTCGTCAGTAAAGTAAATATGCTTTTTTCTGTAATCGTTTTTATAAAGCGATAGTGCGCACGCATTGTGTGAATTATTAGACAGTTCTTGAATTACTTTACCTGAGGGAATAAGCATTCGATTAAAGGTAATATTAGGCAGTTGTTTTTCAAGTAATGAAATTATGCTTTCGTCGCGGCCTTGGTGTTGATATTGGCCATTTAAAATATAGTAGGGTGCAAAGTCATGCGCTAGCCAGTTTATGGTTCTCGCATTACTTATTGGGCTCAAACTGAAAAAGAGTAAGAAGGTTAAAAATATACGGAGCATTACAACAGCTACCAGTAATTATTATTGTAAAACTATTGTAACCAATAAAGAGCTAAAAAGTAAAATGCCAGCAACGAGGCTGGCATAATATCTTATCAATAATTGCAATAATAAAAGGGCAATTAAAGTTATGTGTTGCTTAGTTAGCTTTTAGCCACTTAACAAACTGGCGCGCATCACTCGCTTTTTGAAACAATGCATTTTTTAAACCTTGCGTATCACTAAAGATTACACGATGTTTGTTTACTGAAATTGATTGCACTGGATGTGCGATTTGGATCATAGACCCATTATATTTATAAGACATAATAAAACTCACTTTATTCTTGTTATTTATTCTGCGCTATATTTTTATAGCAAATTGCAGTTAATAAATTAACGATGTTGTGTTTAGCTTCATTACAGTGTTGACGATCTTTATGACACTTTTGCGATGATAGTAAAAAATCATCTCGGTATTATTCAAGGGGTTCTCGCCGTACAATAACTTAGCTTTCAAATATACGTTTTGCGGGGCTTACTGGATCAGGGTAAATGGTTAACCGCGGCGGTTTCTTTAAACCAGAGAGGGAAGGTAACTTATATATAAATTGTGTGCAAGCTATTTTTGTAAAAATATTTATAATAAATCTTATCAACTGCTTACAATAGCCATTTTTAGTTACCAAAGGATAAGTATGAATTACCTAATAGTGAGTGATATTTATGGTTTAACCCCTGCTTTAAGAAGGTTATCACAGGCAATTAGTCCACATGTAGCTATTGTTGATCCTTTCAATAACAAGATTCAAGTCATTGAAAATGAACAAGATAGTTACAATAATTTTATGAAGCAGTGTGGCCATGATAAATACACCGACAAACTTCAAAAATGCTTTGAAGGCTTAAAAGTGCCAACCACGTGTATTGCTTTTAGTGCAGGGGCAAGTGCAGCATGGCGGGCACAGTTATTAACAGGCAATACACACCTTAAAAAGTTAATTGGCTTTTATCCGTCGCAAATTCGTAATTATTTAGCGTTAGATGCAAAAGTACCCTATGAGTTTATATTTCCAGCGAGTGAGAGTCACTTTAATGTTGATGAAGTTATTAAAGCTTTAAGCACCAAAGCGAATGTTAAGTGTTATAAAACAAATTTTTTGCATGGTTTTATGAACAAGTACTCAACCAACTTTAACGCGCAAGGGCTTGTTGAATATAGTAACTATATAAAACAGAGCAGCTTTTAAAGCGTGTTTAGCTGCTCTTTACTAATATCAGGAAAATCAGTACGAGTATTATATTTTGCATATAGCGTTGAAAAAACGCTACTACCGGATAGCTTATCTAACTCTTTTATAAATGTTTTAGCATTTGAACGAGCGGGTCTACAGCATACTTGATACTGTTTTATTATACCCGCCACAGATAACCCTTGTTTTTGTAGCTCTAAATCAGCCTGGGCAAAAAAAGCTGCACCAGTCCAATAAACACGTTGTTGGGCACGTTGTTTCCACATATCAGCAGAGAGCTTATTAAGTGGCTGTGTTTTAGTTTTGGCTTGCAGGCGGGCACGATCAAATCCTGCATTTAAACGTTGTACAAACTGCGGCTGGGTAATTATATCGCTGTCACGCATTATTACGTTTTGCATATAACTGGCAAAACCCTCACTTAGCCAAAAACCGGAGTAGGGAAGTAGCGGCAAGTATAAATGCGAAAGTTCATGGTATAGCGTCCAATCTTTAGTGAATGCATTTAGACTAGCGTAGCGATCTATATGTAGTTCAAGCCCATCGGGGTTATTGCGTTTAACTGTAGCCCAAGGCACAGGCTCAAAAGCAAAATATTGTGGTTTTAAATAAATAGGCAATGTGGTTTGTTTTAAAGGGCCCAGTGTATTTTGTGTTTTTTCAACACTTTGATTAACCCATGTAGATACTGTGTTTTGAGCATTACTCGAGAGCGAGCTAAGGTTATGTATGACTACTTCAAGAGCTAATGCGTTAAAAGAGCTGATTGATAGTAGCAGTACAAAAAAGAATTTCATTAAAATGCTCCACTGTAATTTAATAACTGGTACGAAAATCCTAATATACAAGACCAACTAAATAAATAAATAATCACGCCTAATTCTTTATTTTTTAAAATGATAGTAACTATAAAAGTACAAATACAGACACTCCTAGCTAAGCATGGTTTAATCAATTAATCGTTATTTTAAGTTAGGTTTTAGCCATGACGTATCAGCATATTCAAGTTCCTGAGCACGGCCAAAATATCACTATTAATGCGCAAGGAGACTGGCAAATACCGTTAGAACCTATCATAGCTTTTATTGATGGCGATGGCGTGGGCCTAGATGTTATGCCGGTAATGCGCCACGTTGTTGATAGTGCAATTGCGCATTGCTATAAAAGCGCACGGAAAATTCATTGGATGCAAGTTTATAATGGCGAGCAGGCCGCAAAGCTGTATGACGGTGATTGGTTTCCACAAGAAACAATTAACGCAGTACGTGCCTGTAAAATTGCCATAAAAGGGCCGTTAACCACACCACTGGGTGGTGGATTTCGATCGCTTAATGTTGCACTCAGGCAAGAAATGGATTTGTTTGTAAATATGCGCACTATAAAAGGCTTTAGTGCACTTCCTTCTCCTTTAAAAAATCCTTTTTTAACAAACATATCAGTACTTCGTGATAGCAGCGAAGACGTGTACTCAGGTATTGAGTGGCAAGCAGGCAGTGTAGAAAGTGAAAAAATGCTCGATTTTTTATGCGAGGAAATGGGTGTAACCCGGTTAAGGTTTTCACAAGAGTGCGGAATTGGTATTAAAAATATATCCAAAGAAGGCTCTGAGAGATTAGTGCGTTATGCCATTAACTATGCAATAAAAAACGATAGTGAATCGTTAACGCTAGTGCATAAAGGCAATGTACTTAAATTTACCGATGGGGCATTCAAGCGTTGGGGGTTTGCACTTGCACAAAACGAATTTAATGCCACTGCACATGAAAATGGGCGTTGGTTGCAAATAGAGCGAGCACATCAAGCGCCCTTAATTATTAAAGAAGTCATAGCCGATAACATGCTGCAGCAATGTTTAATGCACCCAGAGCAATTTGATGTAGTGGTGACGACTAATCAAAATGGTGACTTTTTAGCGGATATGCTCAGTGCACAAGTTGGCGGTGTTGGCATAATGCCCGCTGCAAATTTAAATAACGATGTCGCATTTTTTGAGCCTACGCATGGCACGTTTGAACGTATAGCAGGGCAAAATAAAGCAAACCCCAGCAGTAGTATTTTAAGTGCGGTATTAATGCTTAAATTTATGGGGTGGAACGAAGCCGCACTACTCATAGAAAATGCGTTAGAGCAAACATTTAAAAGCGGTGAAGTAACCTTTGATTTAGCGCAAGAACACACCGATAACTCACGAATTCATAACTCGACAACCTTAACTTGTACTGGCTTTGCAAAGAAGGTTATCGAGCACTTTTAAATACATCCATTATTAAGCTGCTGAAGCAGTTTTTACTCTGTGCATACAAGGGCGGTTGGTTAACTGCGCTGCACGATGGTAAATCTCATGTGCCTCAGGTTCATCGCACTGAGTACCACTAAGCGTATCCATTAATGCAACAACAATAATTGCAGGAACCTGGCAGCAATATTCGTCTAAAACGGCTTCCGTAGTTTGTGCATCAACATGGCAAAGTGGATGATTTTTAAGTTGGTATGCGTTTAATAATGTATCTACCTCTAATACATCATTAGGTTGATGTTTTGTTTTGCGGCATTTACAACCAAACTCATCAACTAAAGTAGCTAATGCTTGGTAAGTTTCAGTGGTGTTAGCTTTAGTGCATAACTGCTCTTCAATGAACTGATGCAAGTTAGCATCGATGAATAATCCATCTTGGCGCGTGAAAGAAGTTGTTGTCATAATAATTACTCTTAGTTTGTTGGCTTAACTTCACTCTAGCGCTAAGTGTATTATTAATAAAATTGTTGTTTTCAATAACTGATATTGATTTTATCAATAATAAGATTTAATGGTTAATAGAATGCTGAAACAACCTTAAATAATGCCAATTAATTTGGTGCAAATTCGTGGCAGCGTGCACAAAACTGGAACAAGGGAAACAATAGAGGTATCGAAAAGATATATTAATTAATTGTTTTTATTGAACTTTAATTATTTCATGAAGTTGGTACTAAGCTTGCAAATCATACAGTGTAGGTACATTCCTATTTCTACTACCCCAAAAGCGCCATGGTATTTTCCCAAAGTTGAATACCATGGCGCTTTTTTATTTTTCGCGTGTATTTTATTTAGCCTTAGCAATAACAGTAGTAATGTTAAATTTTAACAAAGTAGGGAATGGCAACTAAAATAGCGCCTACAATAAGCAACATACTTACACTGGTCATAAAGTACGGAAACACTAATAACGATAAACCAATACAAAGTGGTACTACGGCTTTTTTTCTTCGCCCGTAAGTAAGGTAGCCAATACCTATGCCACCAAATAAAACACTCCATGCAATTATTGATGCACTATCCATTTATAAATTACCTATTAAAAATACTGTTTCTGAATTTTTATATTATTAGTGCTATTTGTTAAAGGAGGAAAGTTAAGTGCTTTAATAATTTCAGCTTCAATAGCATAAGGTTTTAAAGTACAGCAAAGGCCTGAGGTTAGTCATTTTTACTTTCATATTTAAACTCGAATGAAATTATTGCAGCCAATATACCTCCAGACGCTAATATAGCAGCGCTAAATAACATTTCCCATAATAATTTTTTCAATAGTAGAGTCTGATGAATATTTGTAAAAATTACGCTCCAAGTTTGTTTAAAGTTGTATAAATTAACAACTTCATGAACATCATATACAAAAGTACCTAACCCATTCAAAAAGTATGCAAGAGCTATATAAACAAAAAGTCGTGCAGTAAATAAGAGAGTTTTTAAATTGTCAGTTTCAACTTTAGAGAAAGGAAGAAAGCTAATTTTGGTGGCCTTACTCATTATAAGTGAACACTTTAAATATAAGTATTGGTACATAAAATTCCATTTTTTAATATGTCGTAGATTCTTGATAACGAGTATCTAAAGTTATTGGCTTTATATTACTAATTAAGAATAACCCAGTACCTATTTTGATTCAATTCTTTAGCGAACATTGTATTTGAGTTGGAATTCTAGTTTTCACTAGGTAATTTCTAACTCAATGTATTTAAAATGCTGACCAAGCTACCAGCTCAAAACCTGATGATTCAGTACATAGCACTGGCTTTCGCGTTAGGCTCTTGAGCACTAATTAAATGCTTACTCTTAATTACCTATCTGCAATTGTTTTAGCGAATGCTAATAACTCACGCCTTAACCACTGGTGCGCTGGCGCGTGGTGCAGTAGCGGGCTCCATATCATTTTCACCTCAATAGGGACTATTTGGAATGGCACAGGGCTGATCACTAAATCAGTATGAGAAGCTAATAACTTAGCCTGCCTGCGCGGTAGTGTGGCAATAAGTTGTTCTGATTGGCAAAGCAGGCTTGCAACCATGTAGTGGCGAGTAAAAACACGTATTTTACGAGTTTGTTCTAGCTGCCAAAGCGCTTCGTCTACCCAGCCTAATTTTTGCTTTCCCGATTTATTAGTAACCGCTGCCTCTGGCCCCCAGCCGGCACGGTTTACCCAAATGTGTTCTTTTTGTAAGTAGTCTTCTAATCCTGATTGTTGTAAAAATGTATTTTTAGGATGGGTTAAACAGCAGTAATTATCGCGCCAAACACTGGCTTGATGAAACGAGCGTGGTAGGCCATTAAAGCGGTTTATTGCTAAATCAATAGTGCCTTTTTCCATGTCTTGCAGGTTAACGTCGCTTGGGCTTAATACGTCAAAATTAATACCAGGACTTTTACTAAGCTGCGCGGTTATAAAAGGGGCTATTAAGGTCGACTCTATGTAGTCGTTTGCCATTATTCTAAACGTAACTTCTGCGGTTGCAGGGTTAAATTGATCACTAGGCTGCGTAATTGCTTCGGCCATTTTTAAGAGCGCCTCCACTTCAGGCTTTAATGCAAGTGCCTTTGCTGTTGGTGTCATAGAGCCTGCGGCACGCACAAGTAGCGGGTCGTCAAATAAATCGCGTAAACGTTTTAATGCGTTACTCATAGCAGGTTGTGTAAGCGCGAGTTTATTGGCAGCCTTTGAAACACTTTTCTCATCTATTAACACATTTAAATAAACGAGAAGGTTGAGATCGACATTACGTATATTCATAGGATCAATTTTATTTATATGCTTTATTAATTACCTAAATTAAAGCCTGCTTGCTAAGGTGTAAACCATTAATAAAAAATAACCGCCATAACTGGCATCAATATAAGTGCTGTATTTATGCAAAATAGGTTAACAAATCAATCGAATAATGCGCTACAACATGTTGTAGCCAGGAAGCTTGCACGATCTGTTTTTGCAGGATTTGAGGCGATGTTTTCGCAATTTTTAAATATTACACTGGGTGCACAAAGCCGTTTTGAACAACGCCAATACCACAGTGTGCAAAGTGCTATGCGTGAACGTTTACAGGTTTACGAACGCGAAGTAAAAAACGTGAGTGAAGCCGTGAGAGTAATTGCTTACGCTGAACTTACTTGCCCGCAAACGTGGCAGTTAGCTAAAAATATTTATGGCGATATGGTACAAAATCACGAAAATAAACCTATTGCGCATACCTTTTTTAACTCAACGTTTGGCGCAATTTGGGACGATAAAAAAATTCGTACTGTGCATTTGTTTGTATTAAAAGCAAAGTATCGTAGTGAGCCGCGCTCTTATGAAAGCTTAGTGAGTAGGGTGTCGTTACATAATGGGTTTAATAATGCCGTTAAAACGCTTATCACTAATCAAGTATTTAGAGTGCCGTTTAGCCAGTTAGAACGCGATGTAGCCACTTTACAAAGTACGTTAATGCAAGGCGCTAAGCAGCAATCCAAACAGGTGTACGAACTTATAAATTTAAATGACGGGTATATTGAATACGCCAACTCATTATTTTTTAGAAACAAAGCCTGTTATTTAATTGGGCGCTGCATTGCTAAAAATGGCGACAACATGCCTTTTGCTATCGCTATTTTAAATACTGATGAGGGACTAAAGATTGATGCTGTAATGATGGGCGCCGATCAATTAAGTTTATTATTTGGTTTTGCACGCACCTATTTTATGGTTGATACCGATAAACCCGCTCGTTATGTAGATTACTTAAGTGTGTTAATGCCACACAAACAACGCTTTGAATTATTTAACGCCATTGGTTTTATAAAGCACGCCAAAACTGAGTTTTATCGGCACAAGGTTGATACGACTAAAAATAGCCCAGCCAACTTCAAGTATGTTACAGCACCAGGGACGCCAGGTATGGTAATGCTGGTATTTACTATTGAAGGGCTAGATTACGTTTATAAAGTAATAAAAGACAAATTTAGTGCGCCAAAAACAGCCACCAAAGCACAGGTGAAAGAAAAGTATAACTTTGTAAAACAAGCCGATAGGGTTGGTCGTTTGGTCGACACACACGAATTTAGATATTTAGCGTTTGATTTAAGCCGTTTTAGCGATGAACTGCTTGAGCAGATGAAAAGCCAAATTGGCAGCAGTATGGTTATATCTGGCAAGGCACTTATTTTAAAGCACGTTTATGTTGAGCGTAAAATGACCCCGCTTAATTTATATATTATCCAATGCGATAACAAAACCTTAGAACGAGTGATGCATGACTACGGTAAAGCAATTAAAGAATTAGCGGGTGCTAATATATTTCCGGGCGACATGCTAATGAAAAACTTTGGCGTAACGCGATGGGGGCGAGTTGTGTTTTACGACTTTGACGAAATTTGCCCACTAACCGATTGCAACTTTAGAGAGGTGCCACAAACCCAAAATGCACTTGAAGAGCTAAGTAGAAACTCGTATTTTGATATAGCTGAAAACGATATATTTCCGAGCCAATTTAAGGTGTTTTTTAGCGCCAACGAGATTGCGTTTAATTATTTTAATAATAAGCACAGTAACTTGTTTTTAGCGACGTTTTGGCAAGGTTGTCAGCAACAAGTACATAATGGTTATCTACCCGATGTTTATCCTTACAAACAAAGTTGGCGCTTTTGAGGTTGTTTGAATCTGTGTTCATCCCCATCTATATGTTATTACAGTTTTTAAACTTGGAGCAACAATGAAATATATTTCTCATGAAGATGGTAATCTTGCATTTAGTGAAACCGAAAAACCGGTTTTAAAGAGCCATGAAGTACTTGTTAAAGTTGCAGCAATAGGTGTAAACCGTGCAGACAGCATGCAGCGCCAAGGTAAGTACCCGGCCCCTGCGGGAGATAGCCCTATTTTAGGTTTAGAATGTGCGGGTACAATCACCGAACTCGGCAAAGATGTAGATAACACTTGGCTAAACAAACGTATTTTTACGTTGTGCTCAGGCGGCGCTTACAGTGAATATGTAGCCGTTGATGCAAAGCAGCTTATGGAATTACCCGATGATGTAACAATGGCTGAAGGCGCTGCAATAAGCGAAGTGTACCTAACAGCATTTGGCGCGTTATTTGAGCTTGGTAAATTGCAAAAAGGGCAAACAGCGCTTATTCATGCAGGTGCTAGTGGTGTGGGCGGTGCAGCAATTCAAATGGCTAAAAGCGCAGGTGCTACCGTTGTTATTACCGCAGGTACTGACGAAAAATGCCAACACGCAAAAGAACTCGGTGCCGATCATGCAATTAACTACAAAACCACCGACTTTGTAGAATATATGAAAGCAAATGACTTAACAGCAAATGCAATTGTAGATCCGGTGTCGGGGAGTTATTTAAATAAAAATGCCGCTATTGCAGCGATGGATTGCCAAATTGTGATGCTTGCATTTTTAGATGGACGTTTTGCAGAAGTTGATTTTGCGGCGCTTTTACGCAAACGTATTTCGTTTCATGCATCAACACTTAGAAACCGCAGCATTGATTTTAAACGCCAGGTGCGCGACGACTTTGTAGCGCGTTTTTACAATGATATTGCCACTAAAAAGTACGACTTTAACCTGTATAAAACATTGAATTGGAGCGACGCAAACGAAGCTCATGCTATTTTAGAGCGTAATGAAAATGCTGGTAAAGTTGTTTTACTTGTAGAGTAACTCTTTAATTTTAGGGTTTAGCCCATATACTAAGCCCTATAAAAAACACTTAAGGTTTAATAATGAATCCAATACTAGCAATACTTAAAGAGCACAATGTAAGCGACGAAAAAGTAAAAGCATTGTTTGAAGCGTTTACTCAAAACCCAATGATGGCAATGGCGCTTGTTCAAGAGCTTGGTATTCCGCCAGAAAAACTACAGCAACTAATGGCAGTAGTAATGACTCAACCGCACCTTATTAAAGAAGCGACTGACGAACTTGGTTTAGATTTTGAAAAAGTAAAAGAAGCGAAAGAAAAACTAAATCAATAATTTGTTATGTGATGAAAAAAATAAATAAAAAAGCATAAGTACTTACTTATGCTTTTTTATTTGGCTTATTCTTTTATGACTACTCTTTTGGAAGTAGTACTGTGTCGATAACATGAATTACGCCGTTGCTTGCTTTTACATCAGCTTTTACAACTTTAGCGTCATTTATCATTACGCCCATACTGTCGGCTTTAACCATAACTGATTGGCCTTGTAGTGTTTTAGCGCTATCTACCTTCATTACATCGGCTGCCATCACTTTTCCAGACACTACGTGATAAGTTAATACCGCCGTTAGCTTGTCTTTGTTTTCAGGCTTGAGTAGCATTTCTACAGTGCCTTCAGGTAATTTAGAAAATGCAGCATCTGTTGGTGCAAAAATAGTAAATGGTCCCTTACCTTGTAGCGTTTCAACTAAGCCTGCGGCTTTTACAGCAGCAACAAGGGTAGTAAACGAACCATTTTCAACGGCTACTTCAACAACGTCTTTTTTCATACCGTGATGATCAGCATAAGCCGCTGAAGTAAATCCAAGGCTTGCAGTTGTAAACAATAATGCAGTAGTAATTTTCTTAAACATTTTATTTTCCTTTAAGTTAATACCCGTTGGTTTCGTTAAATGTTACGACGCTCTAAATTTAATCGATCATTTATATTTTGAGTAAACATGTTTTGTTACATCATTGATTGAACTGCATCTAATTAGCAAAGTCATATAAACAGTTACTCAATTAAAGACTTGTTCAATTGAAGGGAATAGGCATGAAATTAGTTTATAAGTTTTGGAAAAATAACCGCTCTCTTATCGTATTTATTGCACTGATGGGCGTATTTAGAAGCGCTGTTGCCGATTGGTACGAAGTGCCAACAGGCTCAATGAAGCCAACAATTCAAGAAGGTGACAGAATACTTACCGATAAAATGGCCTACGATATTCGCGTCCCATTTACGCACATAAAATTACTAAAACTAGCGGACCCACAAACCGGTGATATTATTGTTTTTGACTCACAAGCTGCCGATAATCGTTTAATTAAACGTGTAATTGGTGTGCCAGGAGACACCGTTGCGCTTGAAAATAATGAGCTCATTATTAATGGTAAAAAACTTAATTATGCAGATAAGCAAAGCAACATAGACTCGCTTGATAAAATCGAAGATTTAAACGGATTAGAGCATTCGATAAGAGTGGCAAATATTCCTTCACGTTTATCGGGGTTTGATGCAATTACAATTCCTGATGATTATTATTTAGCAATGGGTGATAACCGCGACAATAGCGCTGACTCGCGTGTCATAGGTTTAATTCCGCGTAATGAGTTATTAGGAAAAGCAGAACGCGTTATAGTGTCTCTTGATTACGATAACTATTACCTACCAAGAAAAGACCGCGTATTGAAAAAGCTCAATTAAAAAAGATGATTAATTTTATAGTTAAAGTATAACTGCCTATTTAGGCAGTTTACTTATATAGTTTTTTACAAGCTTGGTAAGGTCACTACGTTCTTGTTCGGTATTTAATATCTTACAAAAATCGCCACTTACTGCAGCACCACAAGCGCCTGCTTCAAACCATTGTGATAAGTTATCTAAATTAACACCGCCAACAGGCATTAGTTGTGCCTCTGAAAATGGGCCTGTTAATGCTTTAAAGTAACCAACGCCCATACTGCCAGCAGGAAATACTTTAATAATATCAGCGTTATATTCAATTGCATTTGCTACATCGGTAGGTGTTAGCGCGCCCATTAGTACGGGTAACCCGTGCTGGTGGGCGAGTTCGACAACCAATTTGTTGGTATTTGGCGTTACGATAAACTGCGCGCCAGCATCAATAGCTTGCTGGGCAAGGGTGGTATTTATTATTGTACCTGCACCAATAAGTGCGTTTTTATGCGCTGCACGCGCTTTTGCTATTTCTTGCTCAAAGCCAGGTGTGTTTGAAGTGATCTCTAATGAGTTTATGCCCGCATTAACTAAACAATCAATTAATGGTGCTACATCGGTTTGTTGTTTTAAGCGCAGTATGGCGACTAACTTGTGTTGCTTTATTTGGCTACTTACTTTTGTTCTGTTGGTATCTAAAATTTGGGTCATAATTACAATTCACTTTATTTAATACAGAGGCACTCGTATTGAATATACGACTAAACATTGCTTTTGCCCATAAAAAAACCGCTGATGTATCAGCGGTTTTTATTGTATGAGTAATATTACATCACACGCATACCAGGCTCTGAGCCATCATCTGGGTTAAGAATATAAATTTCTTTTCCGCCAGGACCTGCTGCTAATACCATGCCCGCAGACATACCAAAGCGCATTTTACGAGGCTTAAGGTTAGCGACCATAACGGTTAACTTACCTTCAAGATCCTCTGGAGCGTATGCTGATTTAATACCTGCAAACACTTGGCGAGTTTCGCCGCCTAAATCAAGTGTTAGCTTAAGTAGTTTATCTGCGCCTTCTACGTGCTCTGCTTTAGCAATTTTAGCTACGCGTAAATCTACTTTTGCAAAGTCATCAAATTCTATTTCGTCGCTAATAGGCTCTTTTGCAAGTGGGCTGTTAGGGTCAATAGTTATTTTTGGCGCTAAGCTTTCTTTAGATTCTTCAACCATTTTATTTACTTTATCCATTTCAACACGTTGCATTAACGGTTTAAATTTATTGATAGGGTGGCTTACTAGCGCATTTTGAACGCTGTTCCATGAAAGGTCGTCATTTAAAAACGCTTGTACGTTGTCGGCCATTTCTGGTAGCACAGGTTTTAAGTAAGTAATTAAAACGCGGAACAAGTTAAGACCAAGAGAACACACTTCGTGTGCTTCTTGTTGCTTAGTTTCGTCTTTAATTAATACCCAAGGTGCTGCGCCATCAATAAATTGGTTTGCCTTGTCGGCAAGTGCCATTATTTCGCGAATTGCGCGGCTGTAATCGCGGTTCTCGTAGTGTGTTGTAATGCTAGGTGCAGCCGCTTGAAATTCTGCTAACAGCTCTGGTTGCATAATAGTGCTGCTTAGCTTGCCATCAAACTTTTTAGTAATAAAGCCAGCACAACGGCTCGCTATGTTGACTACTTTACCTACTAGGTCTGAATTTACGCGCTGTGCAAAGTCTTCTAGGTTTAAATCAAGGTCAACAATACCGCTGCTTAATTTTGCTGCGTAGTAGTAACGTAAGTACTCTGGGTTTAAGTTATCTAAATAAGTACGCGCTTTAATAAACGTGCCCTTCGATTTAGACATTTTTTCGCCATTTACAGTGACAAAACCATGAGCGAATACGTTAGTTGGCTTTCTAAAATTAGCGCCTTCTAACATTGCTGGCCAAAATAAGCTGTGGAAATAAATGATGTCTTTACCAATAAAGTGATAAAGCTCAGCGTTTGAACCTTCAGCCCAAAACTCATCAAAGTTGATGCCTTTTTTGTCACATAGGTTTTTAAAGCTTGCCATGTAACCAATAGGTGCATCTAGCCAAACGTAGAAGTATTTACCTGGTGCATTTGGAATTTCAAAACCAAAGTAAGGCGCATCACGGCTAATATCCCACTGTTGCAAGCCATCGGTAAACCATTCGTCTAGCTTGTTAGCCATTTCTTGCTGAATAGTGCCCGAGTGTAGCCATTCTTTTAACATGCCTTCAAATGCTGGCAGGTCAAAAAAGTAATGCTCAGAATCTTTAAGCACTGGCTCAGCGCCCGACATGACAGAGCGCGGATTAATGAGTTCGGTTGGGCTGTATGTAGCACCGCACGAATCACAGCTATCGCCGTTTTGGTTTTCAGACTTACACGTTGGGCAAGTACCTGTTACAAAACGATCGGGTAAGAAAATACCTTTTTCCGGATCGAATAATTGCGAAATAGTGTGCTTTTTAATATGACCGGCATCGTTTAGACGGTTATAGATAAGTTCGCTAAATTCTTTGTTTTCTTGGCTGTGCGTGCTGTGGTAGTTATCAAATTTGATATTAAAGTCAGCAAAGTCGCGTTGGCGCTCTATGCTCACTTGTTTTACCATTTCTTCAGGCGTGATCCCTTGCTTTTGCGCATTAAGCATAATTGGCGTGCCGTGGGCATCGTCTGCGCAAACATAATAAGCTTCGTGGCCCTGTAGTTTTTGAAAACGTGACCAAATATCAGTTTGAATATATTCCAATAAATGACCTAAGTGAGTAGGGCCATTTGCATAAGGTAATGCGCTGGTAATCAGGATCTTTCGCTGCGTCATAATCATTCCGAATTGAGGATAAAACGCCGTTTTTATTATACAAACGGCAATTATCATTAATTTATCTACAAGCTATCTGCTTAGAGTGTGCACAGCTTATGGATTTTTATTAATTGACTGGTGTTAATGCCCTGAATGTTACATAATTCCGTGGCACTTTTCATCAAAGAAACGCTATTTAATTGCTATGTTTGGACTGTCGAAACTATTCTCTTCTAAATCGGTGCAAAAACAACCGATTATTACTGCCTTAGCGGCATATCGTAGTGCGGCTTTTGCCGTCGGTGTTGACGAAAGCTTCATTGATACTATTACTCAAAATGACGATAAATCACTACAGATAAAATTAACCCTGCCATTTGCTGGACAATCAGAAATGCCTTTAGTTGAGCAACACGTAAGTGAAAGCTTAAATGTGCCAGTAACAATTAGCGCCAAGGTTATCATTAAAGAAGCAGCTAAGTTTAAAGCGATTAAACATATTGTGCTTATTGCCTCAGGCAAAGGCGGAGTAGGTAAGTCGACTACCGCTGTTAACTTGGCGGGCGCCCTTAAAAACGAAGGAGCAAAGGTGGGTATTTTAGATGCTGATATTTATGGCCCGTCTATTCCAATGCTTTTAGGTTTGGTGGGCGCAGAGCCCGTTACTAAAGATAACAAACAATTACAGCCTTTTGATGCAAACGGCATTAAAGCGCAATCTATTGGATTTTTAGTACCAAGCGATGATGCCACTGTATGGCGCGGACCAATGGCGTCAGGCGCACTTAACCAGTTACTTAACGAGACTGATTGGGGCGAGCTTGATTACTTAATTGTGGATATGCCACCAGGTACCGGTGATATTCAGCTTACAATGAGTCAAAAAGTTCCCGCGAGCGGCACTGTTATTGTAACGACACCGCAAGACTTAGCGCTAGCCGATGCGCAAAAAGGCATTGCCATGTTTAATAAAGTAAACGTACCGGTTCTAGGCCTAATAGAAAACATGAGTCACTACATTTGCAGCCACTGCGGTGAGGCAAATCACGTATTTGGTAAAGATGGTGCACAAAAGCTTGCACACAAACATGGTGTACCCGTACTTAGCCATATTCCTCTTGCAATAGATATACGCGAGTATTCTGAGCAAGGGAAACTTATTGCCAACGATAACGACGCGGCAATAAGCAAAACATACAGCGCAGCAGCGAGGCTTATAGCCAGCACGCTCTATTATCAACAGCATCACAATGCGATTGAAATTGTGATTACAGAAGATTAGTAAATAATGAGACTTTCAGACACACATATTAATGAATACCTAAGCGACGGTCGCATTGTTATTGAGCCTGCGCCAACGAGCGAGATGATTTCAGGCGTGACTGCCGATTTGCGCTTAGGGAATAAATTTAGAACTTTTAATGCGCATAATGCCGCATACGTCGATTTAAGTGGCCCAAAAGATCAGTTAAATAAAGCCATGGAATCAATAATGAGTGAAGAAATAGTGCTTGATGAAGGTGAAGCATTCTTTTTACACCCAGGTGAACTTGCACTAGCTATTACCCATGAAAAAGTAACTCTGCCAGCAGATATAGTAGGCTGGTTAGATGGACGCTCATCGCTTGCGCGTTTAGGTTTAATGGTGCATGTAACAGCGCACCGAATAGACCCAGGCTGGAGCGGTAATATTGTTTTAGAGTTTTACAACTCAGGTAAATTACCACTGGCGCTTCGCCCACTGATGAAAATTGGTGCTATGAGCTTTGAAATGCTATCGGGTCCGTGTGAAAACCCATACAACATTCGTAAAGACGCTAAATATAAAGATCAAAGCAGTGCGGTAGCAAGTCGCATTAGTGACGATAAATAATCACCAAATATAGGCATTACTCGTCTATTTTATGAAGCGCATAACCTAGTAGTTCAAAATACTGGTTAAGCGCTTCATTTGTTTTATTAACAGAGCATATCATGTGTTGTGCGCCTAAAAAGTGAACAACCCGAACAAACGCTTAAATACAGCTACGCATATACAATAGAAAATGACTTTTGCGATGAAGATGAAGTCGTACAAAAGCAATTGCTCCTTTGGGCATCCCTAATTGAAAGATAAAAGCCAGTCTGGGCAGAACATGTTAAAACATTGGTAAAATTACAAGTAAAACATATGGGTTAATATTATGGAGTGATTTCTAAACAGGAGCTGAAGAATATAATAACTAAAGAGTTTGGCCCAGAGTATTCGAGAGGGGATAAAGTTAAATGTTTAAACTCAGAGAAAGATGTATGAAATCATATAAGCCCGTTAGCTATTATCTTTAGAGGCTTCCTTCTTTACTGATAGTTTATAAATTAAAGAAATTGAAGAGCACAAGACAGTAAAAAATATAAATTTTCTAAAATTATCAATATCTTGCGTAGCGATAATGGGCGTTGGTGCTCTTATTTAACTATTGCGTTGATAGGTTGGATAACTTAACATATTAATTTCTACTTTATCTAACAACCAAGGTAATAATAAGCACTTATGAAACAACTCTTTGTTAAAACACTGTCGGTCATTTGTAGTCTTTTATTTCTAATTATTAGTATTCTATTGATTTTCGGAATACTCACTAATCGCGACGAGAGCCTAAATCTTTTTTTGTATATCCCATTTGTATTTGTTCCGTATCTGTATGTCGTAGTGCGAGCATGGGAAGAAAATGTTTTAAAAAATCAGCATTTGATCATACGATTTATCATGCTCTGCTCGGTATTATTACTGTTATTTGCTGATGTGCTTGGTTACTTCGTATCACAAAATGTTTATAGTATATCCTCTATTTTCTATGATTATAATGCTTCCTCTACTGCTGAAGTAGCGATGTATGAGCTTGTAGGTTTGTTATTACTTCATTCGTTATTAACTTATTATTCTAAAAAGCGAATAATACCAAATGCATAAAGTTAGTGATCAATTTGTTAGCGTGTATAAATTTTCAGTAACAAGGTGCGTGATTGACTATGACATAGTGCCGTAGTGGAATATTACATGAGTAATTATTTATTGAGTAATAGTTAGCTTATTATTTTGATTGAAAGCAACGTAGCTATTAGATAGTTAGGTCGCATTAAAATGAACTCTCATTTAATGCAGTAAGCGCAAAGCCTACGTTAACAGACACCTTACTAAACGTTGTGTCATCGACGAGATGATAGGTAGAAAGTAGAAGGCAAAGATAAGTAACTTTCAGATTTTATCTCTGCTGATTTATCTAGGAGTATGCCAAGCAAATAAAGTCATAGTTAAAGCCGCCCCCTAATCCTACATGCCCTCTAATCAATGGCACGATTTACTTTATTTTCTCTTTTTTTATTTTTTCGCAATGAAGAGTGCTGAGGCGAATCGTTAAAGGGATCAATGACCCGACCAAAAAAGCAGTTAACAATATAATTGACAAATTGAGGTAATAGATACTAGTAGGCCACCCTATTCGGGTTTCTTTATAAGTTAGGGGCCATCCGTGGTTAACAACTATTTCGGTAGTGGTATCTTCAAGAGTGTACCCTGTTTGTATACTTTCTTTTTCTTCATGAGAAAGCATAATGGATGTTACTATTATAAAAATGAATATGAGCTGGATAAAAAAGCTTTTGGATAGGTAAAATGTATTTGGCATAATGAACATGGTCTTTTTAGATGGCTAAATGTATACCAGTTTAGTATAAAGGCGGCGATTAAAGATTACAACCCATGCTGCAGCCTGACTTAATTGAATGATATAAAAGACTATCACTGTATTTTACGTTGTGTGCGGCGTGCATTTTTACAAGTAAACTTCACTTTTCCTGATTTAAAAATTTGAATTTTGGGCTTACTGCTTCATATGGAATAGTAAGTGTTATTTGAAGTACCATAGATAATAAAACTATATAACTAATGCTAATAAACTTTAGTCTTTCATCGGTTGAATTTACACTTTATGAAGCGCGTAACCCAGTAGTTCAAAATACTGATTAAGCGCTTCATTTGTTTTATTAATATGCTCAACATTTGGGTATATTAAATTACTACTTTGTAAGCCTCCCACCAAAAAGCTATTTTTTATATGTGAATGCTGGTCAATACACGCTTCAAAACAACGTGCTGCTAACTCCTCAGGCATGCTCATATAATTCATGTTTTGTGCTTTATCGTGTTCTATGCATGTTTGTACAAAGCTATTAGCATCCACACCATCCTCATCTAAAAATACATATTTATAAAAATTGTTTAAAGCATTATTAAGTGGGTGCGATAAATTTGGTGTATTTGAAAGCCATAATTTTGATGCAAAACCAAATCGCGGTTTAGCTGCAAATAAGTGCTCGCTTATATGATGATCAAATGCATGAAACCATTCGTGGGCTAGTGCGCCTCCGCCTGCATTTTTTGCAAGAGCAAGCGTTTGAGAGGCCGCATTATAATGCGCTTGCACGCCTTTTTGACCACCATGGCCAAATGCAAAATTAAGCTTCCCGCGCAGGCCAATAGCTTTGGGCGGTAAATGCAGTATTTGGGCAAGATCCGCCAGCGCATCGTAAATTAAATTAGCGCTAATGTAGCGCTCTTCTTTGGCTACCCATTTACCTACCACCATTGATCTAAAACCAAAGGTGTCTCTTATGTCGCTAAAGTCGACTTGGTCGTCAAAGCGATAGTCGGGGCCTTGGCGAGTAAAGCCACGTTTTAGTCTGTTTGGGTAACTACGCATTTAAATTCATGGCACCGTATTTAATCTAAGTAACGTGCTTTTACGTGCTCGGGCATATGTTGGGTTTGTTTTTGTATTAATTCATCAAGCACATTATAAAGTGGTGCGGGATTTAACTGCTCTATTAAAAATAAACTATGCGCTACGGCTTCGAGTGTGGATAGGCTGTCGGCTCGGGGTGTTTTACGAATAGCATAACGATTTTTAGGTAACTGTTTAAAACTGACCGTTTTGAATTGATTTAGCAATGTGGTGAGCTGTAAAATTTTATAGGCTTTTTTCCATGTGCCATCAACCACTATTAAATGAGTGATGTTTTTTATACTTGGTTGCTCAACGCTATCGTCTAAATTTATAGCATTTTCGTTAGGGTAGAGCAAAACAGTTGAGCTGATTGGCAGTGTTTTTAGTATGGCAAAGTCATCATTATTTTCACCTTTGATTATTTGGCAATCAGTTAAGCATAAATTCAATAGCTTAGCGGTATTTTTTGCTATTTTTTCTTCGCTTGGGTGTTGTAGAATAATAACCGTAACTTTGTTATTTATATTTGTAGTTGCGCTGCAAATACAGGTGTTAAGTGCAAAGTTACAATGATTACAAAGTGTGCGTGCCATTTAATAAACTTTTTGTTGCCAGTATGATCCTCATAATTATACATTTATAAGGTAATTAAGTTGGTTTTTTTTACGCATCAATATAAAGTAGTACTATTAAACTGTAATTTACATGGATTGTTTTAAGGGCTTAAAATATGACAGAAATAAATATTGATACATCAGCATTAGAGAGTATGGAATCGTTATTGGGTGAGCAGTTTGCTGATACACTTGATTTTTGCTGCTCGGAGTTTGAGCGTTTAGGCTCTGAAGTGTTAGCAACCATTGGAAAAGACAGAGAAGCGGCGATTCGTCATTCTCATAGCTTAAAATCTAACGCTGCGCAGTTTGGTGCTTCAAGCCTTGCTGAGGTTTCTCGCGTTATTGAACAAAATTTAAACCTAGATAACTTAGCTGAAGCCATCGACGCATCTGATAGTTTAATGGCTCAAGTAACAGGCTCTCAAACTAAGCTAAATGAATGGTTGGCATCTCGTTAAAGATATAAGCTAAACGTGAATTTATTTCAGTATTAAGCGCTTAAATACACTGGCATTTTACGCCTTTACTAGGTTAGTCTAAAGATTCACTAGGGCGTGTTGATCTTTCGGGATTGAATTTGCAACGAGTGTCTGGTTTTTAGGTTAGGCAGAGCCTATGCAGTGTGGTTTTTCCACATAAATAGGCGATAACAACACATAAAATCCAAACACGCATTGCCCAGAGGGTTCTTCCTAGGGGCTATTTTCTCTTTGTTACTCAATTTTTACTTAGCCCACTAGGTTACAAATCTCGCGCCGCGATTAAATCGCCCCTAGGTTGAACAAATTTAATCCATAAAGTCAATACGCCCTAAAGAGGTAAAAATGTCTGATATTAAAAAGAGTCACAAATTAGAAGGTGTATGTTATGACATTCGTGGGCCGGTTTTAGCGCAAGCTAAAAAAATGGAAGACGAAGGTCAAAAAGTATTAAAATTGAATATAGGTAATCCGGCCGCCTTTGGTTTTGATATGCCAGAAGACATGCACCGCGATATTATCCGCAACTTATATTCAGCCCAAGGTTACTGTGACTCTAAAGGCCTCTATTCAGCCCGCGTGGCTATTTATCAGCATTACCAACAACGTGGATTACATAATTTAGATGTAGATAACATTTATATTGGTAATGGCGTAAGCGAACTTATTCAGATGATCACCCAAGCGCTATTAAATAATGGCGATGAAGTGCTTATTCCTGCTCCAGATTATCCACTTTGGACTGCTTCGGTCACGTTATCGGGTGGTAATCCGGTGCATTATTTATGTGATGAAGAGCAAGATTGGTTTCCGGACATTGCAGATATAAAAAGTAAAATAACATCTAAAACTAAAGCGCTGGTATTAATTAATCCTAATAATCCCACTGGTGCGGTTTACAGTGATGATTTGTTAATGCAATTAATTGATATAGCGCGTGAACATAAACTGCTGTTACTGAGCGATGAAATTTACGAAAAGATTTTATACGATGGTATAACGCATACTTCAATCGGCTCACTTTGTGATGATGTACCAATCATTACTTTTAATGGTTTAGCAAAAACATACCGTGCAGCGGGGCTCAGAATGGGGTGGATGGTGTTAAGCGGTCGTACTTCGGTAATGGATGATTTACGCAAAGGCCTAGAAATACTTTCATCTATGCGTTTGTGCGCTAATGTACCTGCACAATATGCAATTCAACAGGCGTTGGGCGGCGTGCAATCAATTGATAGTCTAATAAACCCAGGTGGGCGCTTGTATGAGCAGCGTGATATTGCGTGGCGCGGATTAAATGATATTGAAGGCATTAGTTGTAAAAAACCTAAAGGCGCGCTCTATGCGTTTGCCAAAGTAGATACAGCACTTTTTAACGTCAAAGATGATGAAAAAATGATGTACGATTTGCTAAAAGCAGAAAAAATATTACTTGTGCATGGTAGGGCGTTTAATTGGCCTGAGCCGGATCATTTTAGATTGGTATTTTTACCAAGCAAAGATGATTTATCCGATGCGATGTTAAAAATGAAGCGCTTTTTTAAAGACTATCGCCAAGTATAGTTATTAAAAAAATAATAAAAAACGAGCCAAATTTGGCTCGTTTTTTACTTTAATCATGAATATATTAACAGGGCGTGTTGATCTTTGTGGATTGAAATTTGTTCAATCTAGGGGTGATTAAATCGCGACGCGAGATTTGTAACCTAGTGGGCTAAGTAAAAACCGAGCAACAAAGAGTTAATTGCCGCTAGGCAGAACCCTTCGGGCAGCGCATGGTTGGGATTTATGCTGCGTTATCGCCTATTTATAGGGAACAACCACAGTTCATAGGCTCTGCCTTGTCTAAATACCAAACATTCTGCTGCAAATTCAACCACCAAAGTTCAGCACGTCCTAGTACGCTTTATCTACACGCACTGTGTTGTCGTTCAAATACACTAATCTTACGTTATCGCCTTTGCTAAAACGCATAGATTGGTCCTGATCTTGAACAACCATAAACTGGTCGCCATTTTCAACTTGTATTAATAACTCTACAAAGTGATTTTGCTGATAATGGCTTTGCTGCTGCCTATTATGTGCAACACTGCCGCCAATTACCGAGCCCAATATTGTTGCTACTGTGCGGCCGCTACCGCCACCAAACTGGTTGCCTACTACACCACCGAGTAATGCGCCGCCGAAGGTTTTCCAGCCATTGTTTTTGTCTTGAATGATTTCTTGCTCGGTAATATTGCGTACCGATTTTACGTCACCAAATAAAACTTGCTGCACAGGGACTGCTTTATTGCGCTCGTATTTAGCAAACGTAGGCGCGCTTATTGTAAGTAAAGCGCACATAATTACAGTAATTGCTTTCATAACTTGCTCCTTTTATACCAACCTGCATAAATCTTTGATCAATTTAACGAATTAAATTGCGCTATAACATCGTTAAAAATTTTTTATTTAGAACAACTAGATACAAAAATTTTTGCCTAGTACTAGCGTAATTTTCTTAACGTTAAATAGACCCCATATATAAGCAGATTGGTATTAGCTACCAGCCAAAGGTTGATTTTTCTTTAGTTTTACGAATTTCAGTTTCATCTGCCCATTCAACTAGGCCGCTTTCCATATCCATTAAACGCATTGTAAATTTATAGTATACGTCTGATTTATCGGCATTTGATTTAACGATACTTGATAAGTTTCCATATAACATATATTGCGCGCCAATTTGTTTACCAAATGCAACGGCTGTTGCAGGGTTAACAAGGGCATCTTCGTTTTGAAACGTTAATTGCTCACGTACTGACTCAACACGGGTCATATCTACAAAACGAAACTTACCGCTGCGTAGCATTTGTGTTGAGATTGAATCGGTGATTGATTCTGTATCAATGTGCTCGCTGGTTTTATTTTTAATACGCTCAACAAATACTACAGGGCGTTTATTGGCGGTCATTGTGCCAACAACAGGTGAGCTGAGTAATGAGTCGGTCATTTGGCTCGCTACTTTTTGTAAGTCGGTAGAACCAAAATTAATATCTGTCGTTTCTACTGCTTGTGCGTCGCCATAACTTACTACGGCTTTATTAGCACAGCCACTTAACACTAAAGCGCTCAAGCCAACTAGAGCGTAAGTTGATACTGTTTTAAATTTGTTACTGATGATCATAGTTGTTTCCTTTAATCTTTAAATTCTTGTGATTCGGTAGACACTTCTCTTACTGCTAAAGAAAAGGTAACCGCATCAGAGCTAGGTGCTAAGCCCGGTAATTGTGTTTTTGCAAAACCAAATAAGGTGAGTGCTTGCCAAGGTGAATGATTGCCTTTAATAACAAACCCGTCTTTATCAAACCAATTAAATTGATACTGCAAATACTGTGATTTTTTATACTGGCTCGAGAGTGTCACTACTACATCGGTTAACTGGTTGGTTTGACGTGTTTTCACATCAGTAATTGCCAGCTTTTTACCAAGCTCTGGGTTATCTACACGTAATTGCTCATTAAACTGGTTTTTATTTTGTTCAATAGAAATACCCGATGTAACCGGTTTGCTGGAACATGCACTGAGCATTAAGACTGCTAATAATGGCGCTATGTATTTCATGATGGCTCCTAAAGTTGAACTACGTGATAATTAAAGTAGTTATTAACAGAGGTTAGGTAAATTAACGTTAACCCTTGCTTACTAACGGTAAAATTTATAGGTGCTTGTGTGCCTATATGCAGAGAATGCTCACCTGCGTTTAGGCTTTGCCTTGCAACACTTATTTGATTTGGAAGTGTAAGCCAGCTTCGTGTATCAGCTTGCTCAGAAGCCAAATTATAAATATTGGCAAGTATATTACCTACGTCACCAGCACTGCGTGCAAGCTCTGCACGGACTTTTTCTTTAGCTACTAACCTAAGCACTTGACGAGCTACTTTTGCAGGTATTTGATCTTCTAATGTTTTTGCTGCAAGTGCTTCAATGTGTACTAATGGGCTCAGCTCCAAGCTTTGTGCATCTATGTTTATATTATTAAGGCGGCGCACATAGGCATTATCTTTATATACTGGCATTGCAAGGCTATAAAAGCGCGCATCGCCGCGTGATGAATAAATTGGTAAGCGCAGTTTAAATTCATCTTGTTTTGGTACTAAGCCTTGTTCAAATAAAACAATTACTTCGCCTTGTGTTGCAGAAATAGTGGGTGCATCACTAAAACGTTTTTTAAATTCACTTAGATCTTGGTCAAACCCTTGTTTTTTAGCTAGGCGCATTACGTCCTGCTGTAAATAAATATTGTTAGGTTGTATAGCCAGTGCTTTTTTATAATCAATATAAGCATCGTCATACTGCTTAGCACTTTGGTAAAGCAAAGCAGATAAATAAAATGTATAGGCATTTTGAAAGCCATTTTTTACATCTCTGGTTACATTGCCCATGCTCGGGTAGTGCTGCTGCGCTTCTTTAACGGTTGAGTCGCCATCTGTTTTATTTTCGCTTAGTGCATCAACTTGTACTTTATTAGCACGGCGAATTTCAACCAAAGCGCCTTCTACATCATTTTTATACACGTAGTTAAGTGCTTTATAACTATGAAGCATACTCATTTCGTAAGCCGGTGGTACATAAGTAATGGCTGAGTCGTTAGTAAATAACGCATTGCTTTGTTCAAGCCCCGCACTTACTTGTATTTTGGCGGCTTCGCGTTTTTTTTGCATTTGCGTGTACACGTTCTCAAATTTACTTTGTGCCTCTTGTGGCGTATTGGCTAAGTCGTTTAAACGAGCTTGCTCAAGTTGATTGAGTAAGTAGCTGCTGTGCATGGTGCTATTATTGGCAATAAGGGATCGTGCTTCTTCGATGTTATTTTTCTCGATCGCATTTCTTATTGGTGTCATTTGCGTGGCATAGTCATTAAATAGGTCATTAAAGCCCATTGTGCTACACCCACTTAAAATACAACAAAAGCTTAAAATTATACTTAGGCGCACTGCGCACTCCTCTTAATTTACTTGCATACATTAACATATTATTTTTATTTGAATGTGTGAAATATTGTAAAAAATCGTAGAGTAAAACTGCCTGTCAATAAGGAAATATAAAATGACATTGGTGAACAAAGCGTGAACTTTTCTTGTTAAGTGAAATGCTTATACAGATGAGGTGGTCTATTAAATACAACACTCCCTTTGCACAGTTGTATCAATCCTGTTTAAATGTGTCGCTCAGTAAAGCGTTTGTAGGCTTTTATAGTTACACTTTAAGCTCAGAGGGTTAATTAGATTATTAATTTAAACAATGCTGTGACTCGTTTTTGATTGCTAAGGAATTTTTTTGAAAGCTACATTGTATACAATTATTGCCTTAATCGCTTTTGCCGCAAACTCTCTTTTTTGCAGAATGGCTTTAGCCGAAGGCTATATAGATGCTTGGAATTTTACTGTTATTCGTTTACTAAGCGGAGCTGCATGTTTGGGCATTATAATGGCTATTTATACCCATAATTTAAAACGAAAAGGTACATTTAACCCCGCTATTTTAAGTGATAAAGGAAGCTGGCGAAGCAGTATTAGTCTTCTTATTTACGCGCTTTGTTTTTCGATTGCATACCTTGAGCTAGATACAGGAACCGGTGCACTTATTTTGTTTTCAGCCGTGCAACTCACTATGATTGGCTGGGGTATATATCAAAAAGAGCAGTTGAGTGTGCTTCAGTGGTGCGCGTTTATAGTGGCGCTAGGCGGCTTTGTATATTTAATGCTGCCATCTGCTGCTGTACCTTCGTTATTGGGTGCATCACTTATGGCACTCAGTGGTGTGGCATGGGGTATTTACAGTATTCGCGGTAAAGTGTGTGTATCGCCACTGCGTACAACTGGGTTTAACTTTATAAGAAGTTTAGTGGCTATCCCTGTTTTATTACTTGTTGGTATGAGTTATTTAAAAAATATGAGTATTGGAGGGGTTTTGCTTGCGTGTGCCTCGGGTGCGATAGCTTCTGGGATTGGTTACAGTGTTTGGTATGTAGCTATGCCACTGCTTAAAAGTACCCAAGCGGCTGTTGTGCAGCTTTGTGTGCCGGTACTTGCAGCCATTGCCGGGGTCTTGTTTTTATCAGAGCAGGTAACAATGGAGTTTATAGTTGCAAGCTCCTTAATATTAGGCGCTGTGCTAGTATTTATTTTAAATAAAAAGAAGGCTTAATATCATTTAAGTTAACCTTCTTTTATGGTGGACTCACGTTTGTTACAAAGCGTTTATAAATAGCAGGTAAGTTATCAAGTATTGCCTGCTTACCCTTTAGTTCACTATTTTTTATGCATTCAAAAAGTACTTGCTCGCTAAGCGTATTCACTAACAATTGTGATTGCTTGATATGGCTTATATGCCAAAGCTCTGGTGCTACGCCGCCTAAATCATGTTGGTAAGGGCGATAAAAACCAAATTTAACCAAGTGAGTATCAAGCCAATTACTTAAAGGCGCAAACGGTCCACCTTGCAGGTATTCATCAGGTGTTAGCTGTAGTTTATAATCATCACTTACTGCAGCTTTATCAAACACGTCTAAATCGGTGCCTAAATGGTGCCTGCTTGCCCCAGGTAGTGCAGAGTAGAGCATTATTGCTATGCATTTATCTACATCATTTAATTTAGTTAAATCGACAATCTCTTGTTGTTTATTAAAAACAGGTCGAATACCTAAAAATTTATTATTCCAAATAATTGATTGACGATTAAAGTCGCGAAAACTTGAGGCAATAGTAAGCTCAAATCCTGCTTTTTGTGCTGCACTTTGCAGCGCTAAAAAATCGCTAATAATAGCGCTGTGCAAGCGATGATTTTGTATATCAGTTAAATGTGTATCACTTTGACCTGTAATACACTGTACTGATGTGGGTTGAGTTACATTCATTATGTTAAAAGTTGCTCTAATATTTGCTCGTAAATGTCGGTAAGGGCAATTAAATCATCGGTACTTACGCATTCATCCACTTTATGAATAGTGGCGTTACGTGGACCAAGTTCAATTACTTTAGCGCCAGTTTGAGCAATAAAACGACCGTCAGATGTGCCGCCAGTGGTTTCTAAATTGGTTGTTAAGCCGGTTACTGATTTAATCGCTTTAACTGTGGCATCAACAAGCGGGCCGTGCTCGGTAATAAAAGGTAAGCCATTTACTATCCAGCTTAATTCATAATTTAAGTCATGCTTTTGTAGAATGTCATTTACACGTTGCTGTAATTGCTCATACGTTACTTGCGTGCTAAATCTAAAGTTAAACTGTACTTCGAGCTCACCCGGAATAACATTACCCGCCCCCGTGCCACCATTAATATTAGAAATTTGAAAGCTGGTGGCGGGGAAGTATTCGTTGCCGTTATCCCACACCGTTTGGCTAAGTTCAGTAAGTGCTGGCGTCGCTAAGTGAATTGGGTTTTGTGCTAAATGCGGGTAGGCCACATGACCTTGTATACCCTTAACGGTTAAAAAAGCGGTAAGTGAACCTCTGCGACCATTTTTAACCACATCACCGAGTACATCGCGTGATGAGGGCTCGCCTACAAGACACATATCAATTTTTTCACCGCGTGCTTCTAATGTATCAATTACGCGAGTAGTCCCGTTTACAAATGGACCTTCTTCGTCTGAGGTGATTAAAAAAGAAATTGAACCTTTATGATCTGGATATTTAGTAACAAAGCGCTCGGTTGCCACAAGCATTGCAGCTAATGAGCCTTTCATATCGGCAGCACCACGCCCATGTAATAGGCCATCTTTTATTAATCCTGAAAACGGCGGATGTTGCCAATTTTGTTCAGGACCGGTTGGTACAACATCAGTGTGACCTGCAAAACAAAAATGTGGCGATTGTGTGCCTTTTCGAGCCCAAGTATTAAGTGTGTCGGTAAAAAATAATGACTCTATATTAAAGCCAATCGCAGCAAGGCGATCGTTCATCATTTGTTGGCAGCCAGCATCTTCGGGCGTTACTGATTCACGTTGGATTAGTGCTTGGGCGAGTTTAATTACATCATTAGTCATTATTAAAAATCTCGTCGTATTGGGCTGCTTTAAAACCTAAATGGTAAGTGCCATTGTTTACCAGTACTGGGCGTTTGATCATGGCAGGTTGTTCAACTAACAATGGGATAGCACTTTCTTTAGTTAGGCTCTGTTTTTGCTCATCAGATAATGCGCGATAAGTAGTGCCTCTTTTATTAACAAGTTGCTCCCAATCGAGCTTATTTGCAAAATCACTCACCATTTGCTCGTTTACGCCATCTTTGCGGTAATCATGAAAAGTGAATTCTATATTGTTGTCGGCTAAGTATTTTTTTGCTTTTTTTATCGTATCGCAGTTGCTAATACCGTATAGAGTGATCATAAATCTAGTTCTTCTTAATAATAGTTAATAGGGTGTCTTCGCCCGCATTTACATGCGAATGTGAGTAATGAAATGTGCCAAGATTATGGCCGTTTAGTAAAATTAAACTAGCAAGCATTGGAGTATCAAGTTCTCGTAAATCAAAATAAGCAAGGCGTTGACCTTTGCATATTTTGCTACCGTTGAGCTGCGCAATATGGGTATGCGTAATTGATTGCGAATCAGGGATAGTTAAGTTAATCAAGGCTTTTAGACCATTATTAGCTTGTAGAATAAACTCAGTGCCTGCATTTTTTACTTGTAATAAAGTTCCATCAAACGGTGCTAAAATTTTATGACTTGTTAGTTGCACCATAATACCAGGGCCCAGAGTGCCAAAACGAAAAAAAGGTTCTGGGTGCTCTTTCAGTTCAATTACTTTACCTGTAAATGGGCTGGTAATATTTATTGCGTTAAGAGGCGTTTTATTTTGAGCTAAATAGTCAATTTTTTGAGCTTTCATAAGTTAATTTACCACCACGTTATAACCCTCTTTTCTTAAAGCTGAAATAGCATTATCTGCAGTGTGTTTTTTTATGAGAATATAATCAGTATCGTAGGTTGAGATTGAAAAGATAGAAATTTTAGCTCGCGCTAATACGCCTGAAATATTAGCCATAATTCCGGTTAACGAAAAGCCAAGTGGACCTACAACCTCTAAAGCTTGCCAGTCTGGTTCGGTATCCAGGCTTTTTACTTCAAAATCGCTTGGGCATACAATTGAAAGTTCATCATGGGTTTTAGAAATAAAAAATAAAGATTGCTTTAAAAGTGCCGCAGGTATGTCGGCATCTACATCTAAACTATGTATAGATAAAATTGTGCTGTGTAATTGTAATGTTTGTTTTGACATTAAACGCCTGCGATACAGCATTATTGATAGCTTAATAGTATAGATTATTGCCTTCAAGTTAAAGGTGTAACCGAGACTAAAATAGGCATTTGGGAGTAGGTTTTAATAGAGATTACAAACTTACCCACAATTTCTGTGGATAAGTATGGGGGTTGCAGGGTATAAATAGCCTAACTAGTTAATTATTAAATAAATAATAGCTAGGCTATAAAAAATACACGTTGCGTTTATTGAGTAATTTGCGCTTCTGCTTGTGCTGCCTGAATTGCAGTTAAGGCGATTGTATACACAATATCATCAACTAATGCACCACGGCTTAAATCGTTTACAGGTTTGCGCATACCTTGCAGCATAGGGCCAATACTTATTAAGTCGGCACTTCTCTGCACTGCTTTATATGTAGTATTACCCGTATTTAAATCTGGGAATATAAATACAGTCGCTTTACCGGCTACAGGGCTGTTAGGTGCTTTTTTAAGAGCTACGTTTTCCATTATAGCGGCATCGTATTGTAGTGGACCGTCGATAATTAAATCAGGACGTTTTTGTTTTGCAATTTTTGTGGCTTCACGTACTTTTTCAACATCGGCACCGGTACCAGAAGTGCCCGTGCTGTAGCTGATCATGGCAACACGTGGCTCTATACCAAATGCAGCTGCAGAGTCGGCAGATTGAATCGCTATATCTGCAAGCTGTTCAGCATTAGGGTCTGGGTTAATCGCACAGTCACCGTAAACTAACACTTGGTCAGGTAGTAGCATAAAAAATACAGATGATACTAGCGATGACCCTGGCGCTGTCTTAATTAATTGCAGTGGTGGGCGAATTGTATTTGCCGTAGTGTTTACCGCGCCCGATACTAAACCGTCCACTTTACCTTGCTCAAGCATCATTGTACCCAGTACGACGTTATCTTGTAGTTGCTCTTGTGCTACTACGGCAGTTAGGCCTTTGCTTTTACGAATTTCGACCATAGGCGCAATATAATCATTAATAATACTTTTTGGCTCGATAATAGTTACATGTTCGTTTAGCTCAATACCTTGCTGCTGCGCAATACGCATTATTTCTTCGCGATCGCCCAGTAATATAGTTTTAGCAATTCCGCGTTGACCACAAATAGCAGCCGCTTTAATTGTACGAGGTTCATTGCCTTCTGGCAGAACAACTGTTTTACCTGCTTTACGCGCTTTATTAGTAAGTAAGTAACGAAATGCGGGCGGTGATAACTTGCGAGTTTTACCTACACTTTTAGCTAGCGTATCTAGCCAGTTTGAATTGATATGCTCTGCGTTGTGATCTTTTACTTTTTCAATACGTTGGTCATCATCGTTTGGTACTTCCATATTAAAGTTATGCAGTAATAATGATGTACGCCATGTGTCGGCATCGGTTGCAAGTATTGGCAAACCGGTTTGCATGGCTTGTTCGCACAGAGCCATTATACGCGGTTCTGGTTCAAAACCACCGGTAAGCAATATGGCGCCAAGTTTGGTGCCATTCATAGTTGATAAACACGCAGCAACAAGTATGTCAGAACGATCGCCCGGTGTTACTAATAAAGCGCCTGGCGTAAAATAGTTTAAAATATTAGAAACCGTACGAGCACAAAAAGTAATACGTCGCAGGCGACGATGAAGCATATCGCCTTCGTTAATTATCGTTGCTTTTAAATATGCACTTAAGTCTTTTACGCGCGGCGCTACTAGGTCAAAATCCCACGGGATTGCGCCGAGTAACATAAACGGATTTTTTTTAAAAATTGGTAAAGAGGCTAAACGATTTAACTCGTTTTCAAGCTCTTCAGGTTTGTATGAGTCTACCAAATCGGCGCGTGCACGACCTTCCTCATCAAGTGGCGCGTTTACTTTATTAAAAATACAGCCCAGTACGCGAGGATGATCGATACCACCGTAGTTACCTGCTGCAATTTCAAGGCGGTCTTCTATTTGAGTAATGGTGTAATTACCAGGGGTAAGTACAAATACAATTTCGGCGCCGAGTGTTTGCGCAATTTCGCGATTTACACGCCCAGCATAAGGTTGGCGACGTGTAGGTACCATACCTTCAATAATAGCGACTTCGTCGTCGTTTATTTTACTTTCAAAGCGTTCAACAATTTCCTCTAGTAGGTCATCACCTTTACCATCGCCAATCATTTGCTCAGCATAATCAAGTGCAAAAGGCAGTGGTGGGTTAATAGGTGAGCCTTGAGTAACTATTTGTGTTGATTTTTCAGGGCCTGTTTCGCCTGAACGAGGCTGAGAGATGGGTTTGAAAAAGTTAACTTTAACTGTTTTTTGCTCAAGAGCCCGGACTAAACCAACCGATACCGACGTTAAACCAACACCGGTAGATACAGGAATTAACATAATACGACGTGCCATATTAAAGCTCCTTTACAATATTTGCGGCATCAAGGGCAATAACCCATTCTTCATTGGTTGGCATTACAACTGCTTTGATGTGTGAATTTTTACAGCTAATAAGGCCTTCTTGACCAAAGCGCGCATTAAGGTTGGCTTGTGGATTACAATTAATGCCTAAAAAGGCAAGTTGTGTAATTACTTTTTCACGAATAATATCGGAGTTTTCACCAATACCACCCGTAAAAATAACAGCGTCAAGGCGCTGTAATGGCACCATATACGCTGCAATTTGTTTTGAAAGGCGGTAGCAAAACATCTCTATTGCGAGTATCGCTTTTTTATTCCCGGCCAAAGCGGCTTCTTCAATAGTACGGCAATCGTTAGAAAGCTCGCTAATACCTAACAAGCCACTTTTTTGGTTTAGTAGGTTATCTATTTGCTGGGCTGTGTAATCAAGTTGGGTGGTTAAAAAGTTAAATAAACCAGGGTCAATGTCGCCGCTACGTGTGCCCATTATCAGCCCCTCTAGAGGCGTTAGTCCCATGCTGGTATCAACACTCTTACCATTTTTAATCGCGCATACAGAACAACCGTTGCCTAAGTGGGCACTAATAAAATTGCTTTGCTCGATAGGTTGCTCTAGTAACTTTGCTGTTTGCTCTGCAACATAAAAATGACTTGTGCCATGAAAACCATAACGCCTAACACCAAACTCGGTGTACAACTTATATGGAAGAGCGTAAAGAAAGGCAACTTCGCTTATAGTTTGATGAAATGCAGTATCAAACACCGCGACTTGTGGCAAACCTTTAAACGATGCCTGCGCCGATGATATACCTAGTAAATTAGCGTGCCCATGAAGCGGTGCAAGCGTTGCTGACTGCGTAATGCCTGCAATTACTTTTTCGTCAATCAATACAGATTGCGTAAAGTGCTCGCCGCCATGCACAATACGATGGCCTACTGCGATAAGTTGCTCATCAAGTTTGTGATCTTTTATTAAGCTTACAAGCGTATTTATAGCCTCAGCATGTGCTTGGTTAGCCACTAAGTCGATAACTGTTTTAGCACCATTAAATTTGTATTTAATAGAGGGTGCTTTGGCGCCTAAGCGCTCAGCAAGGCCTGAGATAATTTCGTGACCGTCGTTTGCATCAATAATGGCAAACTTTAAACTAGAGCTACCACAGTTTAAAACTAAAACATGTTGGGCTTTAGGGGAGGTTGTTGGCATAGATTCAATTTCCATAAACAAATTTAGTAAGTAAACGTTAATATGTAATCGTTACACTTACGGTATTAAATAAAGCTAAAACAATTGAATGTTCAATTGAAAAGTAGTTAACGCAATGTTAAATACTTTACCTTATTTAAGATGTTTAAGTTAGGATAGTTCGCCATTAAAGGGTAAATTTAAGCTCTTTTACTGAGAAAGTGTAACTCCTTCATTTTGTGTTACACTTTGGGTATAGCTCGTTTTTCTATTGTATTTAAAAGCAGTATCTGTGAGGAGTCATGATGCAAAAAAGTGTGATGTCACAACTACAAACAGGCCGTTTGTATGGTAAAAAATGGCCAATGCGCAAAGAGCTTGCGCCTTTGTTTTTAGAGTTTAGAGTGATCAGAGCGACTGAGCTTGCCATTACAGTAATGCCAATCTTAGCCATGCTAACATTGTTTTTTCAGCTCAATTACTTAGGTGCTGATTTTTTACCACAAGCCATTGCGAGTGCATTATTTTTTATATCTTTACCATTACAAGGTCTATTTTGGTTAGGTAAGCGAGCGCAAACGCCTTTAGAGCCTGCGATGCAAAAATGGTACAACGAGCTGTACACTAAAATGGCAGCTAATGGATATCAAGCGCAGTTAAGTGAAAACAAGCCCCGTTATATGGAGCTTGCCAATTTACTTAAAGATATGTTTGAAAAAATGGACAGGGCATTTACTAAAGAGCAGTTTTAGAGAGTTATACCATTATCTATTTTGGTAAACTGAGTAATATAAAATGATAAGGTGACAGTGTGTTCACCTTTTTCTTCGAGTGCAGTCCAGTGCTCGGGTCTAAATTTCCATGCAAATGGTGTCATCATTATTAAGTTTTTAATATCAGTAAAGCTAAGTGCTACATGCTCTGTTAAAAGGATCTGTTCCGATTTTTGAAACCCTTTTGGAGTGGATATTTCAGTATGTTCGTTTACTTCTGAATATATATACGATTTTAGCTCTTTTAAATGACAAGGGCCTGGGCTTGCAACCACTAATGTTGCGTTTTGATTTGCAAGGCGTTCAAGCTCTTGCTCAAACAAAGGTGCAAATACGCTAATAAGTACATCGGCAAATTGGCTTTTAAAGGGCGCTTGGCTGATTGATGCCACACTAAAATGGCAATTAAGGTAGCGCTTTGCTGCATATTTAACCGCTGATTTTGAAATATCGACACCATATACTATAGCATTTGTTTTACTTGCTATTGCTTGGGTATAAAATCCTTCGCCGCATCCTAAGTCAATTACTGTATTTGCACTTATATTACTAACTATGTCGCTAAGATTTCGTTGCAAGAAGCCATAATAACCACGCTCTAAAAATGCGCGTCTGGCTTGTACCATTTCAAGTGAGTCACCCGGTTGTTTTGAGTTTTTTTGTTGCACAGGCAGTAAATTAACATAACCTTCTTTGGCAAAATCAAAGCTATGGTTATTAGCACAATGAAGTGTTGAATCAGCTTTTAAAAGTGCTAGGGTACACAGCGGGCATTGATATTGTAGACTCATGAGCCTAGGTAGTCCTTATCGTAAAAAGTTTTTACCCAATGCGGGCGATAGGTGATCATAATCGTTATAGCCATGCCGTTGAGCATTGCTTCAGGAAACCAGATTATGGCACTTAAATAAACGTAGTTATCTGCAAGTTTTTGCCAATTGTATTGCCCTATAGCTAAGTAAAATAAAGCACCTAGGCTTATTTTTATACAGGCTATAAATCCCGCGGTTATGAACGCACAAACAAATATATAAACAAAAAAATGACGAGGTAAATATTGGTAACTAATTATAAAGCCAAGATAGCTCAATAAAATAGGAATAAACGCACCAATAAGCAGTTGTACTGGTAACAGCTCAAGTTCAATTTGACCAAAGGCAGCGAGCAGTGCTGTGGCAAGTAGACTACTTAAAATAGTCAATCGCCAGCCTAAAATTAATGTAGCGGCCGTAACACCTAGTATGTGCAAATCAAGGCCCGTTAAAATTCCTGCCTTTATTCGCCAAAGCATTGCAAACACTAACGCACACGCAAGTACGCCAGTTTGACGGACTGGCGTATTAAGTAATGTTTTATATGTTTTTTTATCAAAGCTTAAAATAGCAATGATAATTACAAGGGACCAAAGCAGTCCCTGCATTGTTAGGCTGAGCATAATAATTACTTAAATGTTGACCATATAGGGGCATGGTCTGACGGTTTTTCAATACCGCGAAGTTCGTAATCAATACCGGTATCTATGCAGCGTGCTGCAAGTTCATTGGTTGCAAGCACTACATCTATACGAAGTCCTCGATTATCTACAAACCCTTTAGAGCGATAGTCAAACCACGAGTATTGATCGTCTATTTCGGGGTTTTGCTCTCTAAAGGTGTCTTTAAAACCCCAATTAAGTAGTGTTGCAAGCCATTCACGCTCTACCGGTTGGAAAGAACATTTACCTGTTTTTAACCAACGTTTAGCATTTACTTCGCCAATACCAATATCTAAATCGGTGGGTGATATGTTGATATCACCCATGACAATTACATCTTGATCGGGTGTGTGGTTGGTTTCAAGGTGTGTCATTAAATCTTTATAAAATTGACGTTTATAAGGGAATTTAGTTTCGTGATTAATATTATCACCTTGTGGGAAATAGCCATTCATGACAGTAAGGTCGCGACCGTTTTCTTGTTCAACAGTGACGCTTATCATGCGTTTTTGCGATTCATCTGTATCGGTGGCAAAACCTTTTAAGACCGATTTAGGCTCTTTTTTGCATAACATAGCTACGCCATAATGCGCTTTTTGACCATGAAAGTAGACGTGATATCCCATTTTTTGTACATCTTCTAATGGGAATGCTTCGTCGTGAACTTTAATCTCTTGCAAGCCAATAACGTCTGGTTGATGTTTGTCGATAATTGCTTGTAATTGGTGAAGACGAGCACGCAGACCATTGATATTGAAAGAAATCACTTTCATAAAATTTACCTTAAAATTGGTTCTATTTAATAGATTAAATTGTATCAGTAAATACGCGTACATAACATGACTGAATTGAGATAATAGCTGCGTAAATGTTGATCAAATGATGGGCAAAGTTTAAACATTGTAAATGCTGTATTAATTTTTTAAATAAATAAAAAATTCAATTGAACTTAACTTTATTGAATATATAATGCGCGAAATTCACTTGTTTAGCTCGTTCAAATAGGATCTCTCATGAAAACTCAACTACTTTTAGCCACTGCTTTACTAGCATCTGCAACTGCGTCAGCACAAAACAATACTTACTTTAGCCAAGATAACAAAATTGAGTCTAAGTTATGTGTACTAAGTGCAAACGAAGGCTTTAGCGTTGCTCGTAAAGAAGCTGCCCAGCACGGTGTTTACCTATCTCGTTTTTCTAAAAGCATTTTATGTAATGGCGAAGATATTCGTGATATTGCTAAAAAAACGACATTAAGCAACGCATCAGTTGAGAAAGTAGAAGTATTTGCAAAAGACGCTCAACAAGAAACTCAACTATGTATGACGGCTTTAAAACAAGGTTTAGCACCTGTTCGTCAAAAAATTGGTAACCTGAACTCATTAAAATGTAATGGTCAAAACGTTACTGAGTTTGTTAAGCGCTACCAAAACGCAGCAATCTAATTGTTAGCTTAACTATATAAGTAAAATTGAAATACCTGGTTTTTACCGGGTATTTTTTTGCAAAAATTACAAGGTAGTTTGCAAAGCTTGCAAGCTTAACTTATTGAAACTGCTCAATAAATATACCGAATGAGATTAAGTTATTGATTATTATAAGTTAACTATTATTGGCATTAGATTTGTATTAGTTAAAGTGACATTTAATTAATTACGAAGGATACGTCTTATGAAAAAGTTAACATTAGCAGCCACTATTTTAGCATCATTAAGCCTAGCGGCTTGTTCATCTAATCAAGGTCTTGAAAGAATAGACAGTGACTTTGCAAGTTTAGATAATGATAGCGATGGCTACATCTCAAAAGTTGAAGCTGATGACGATAGCATTTGGGGTCACTTTTCAAATATTGATACCAATATGGATAACGAAATTAGCCGCAAAGAATTTAACACTTACATGAAGTTAAACAATGGTAAAGTAGCTACTGATTCTGAAGTAAGTGAGTCGGCATTTAAAGCTGAAATTGCTAAATTCGATAAAATTGAAAGCAGCTTTGCAAGTCTAGATAACGACAGCAATGGCTATATCTCGGTAGTTGAAGGTAACGATGATGATATTTCAAATCATTTTGGTTATATGGATAAAAACCAAGATAAGCGGATCAGTAAAAGCGAGTTTATGGGTTACATTAAAAAATACGGTAACGCAGTAGCTGAAGATGATGCATTAGAAGCCATTAAACACAGCTAATAGTTGTCATTTTAATAAGCAACAAAGAAGCCAGTGCTAGTCACTGGCTTTTTTGTGTTTTAAATTTAGTTATTTGATAGATATATTTTCCTAGTTTGGTGTTGTTCTGTCATAATAGATGGCTGTGTATTTTTATTTGTTAAGAGTGTGTATGGCGGGTCGACGAATTAGTGATGAACAACTAGTTGAGATCATTGAAGCAGCTATTTTTGTTGCAGATAAGCCTGTTAGTAAACGCCACCTTAAAGACATCGTATTAATAGATTTAGCTATTTCTATGGCACGAATAAATGACGCAATAGATACAATACAAGAACATTTTCAAACTCGTGGTATTCGCTTAGTTGAGGTTGGTAGTGGGTATCGGTTTCAGGCATGCAGTAGTTTAAGCCCTTGGTTAAATAACTTGTGGCAAGAACGTGCACCAAAATACTCGCGTGCTTTACTGGAAACATTATCACTTATAGCATACAGGCAGCCCATTACACGCGGCGAAATTGAGCAAGTAAGAGGTGTTACTACGGGTTCGAATATTATTAAAACCTTACTCGAAAGAGAGTGGGTTAAAGTGGTAGGGCATAAAGAGGTTCCGGGTAAGCCGGCTTTATATGCAACTACTAAGCAATTTTTAGATTATTTTTCGTTAACTGGGCTTGAAAATTTACCTGCGTTGCCAACAGAGCAGCAAAGTAAAATTAACCAGTTATTGAGCGATCCTTCTGTGAGAGAACCATCCGAATGAGTATTATACAAGGTGAAAAGTTACAAAAAGTCTTAGCCCGTGCAGGCGTAGGCTCACGCCGTGAAATGGAAAAATACATTGACGCAAACCGCGTTAGTGTAAACGGTAAAGTGGCAAAGTTAGGTGACCGTGTTGAAGAAACCGATTTGATTCGTGTTGACGGACACAGTGTAAAAATTGAAGAAAAAGCAGACCGAATCTGTCGTGTGATTATGTATAACAAACCAGAAGGTGAGTTAAGCACACGTAAAGATCCTGAAGGACGTCGTACTGTATTTGACCGACTTCCGCGTATTGATGGCGATCGCTGGATTGCGGTTGGTCGACTAGACGTTAATACATCAGGTTTGATGCTCTTTACAAACGATGGTGAACTGGCAAACCGTTTAATGCACCCAAGCTATGAAGTAGAGCGTGAATACTCTGCGCGTGTATTTGGTGAAGTAACCAATGAAACGGTTAAAAACTTACTACGCGGTGTTGAGCTTGAAGATGGTCCAGCCAAATTCACGACTGTAACCCCTATGGGTGGTGAAGGCGTTAACCGATGGTTTAACGTAACGTTAAATGAAGGACGTAACCGTGAAGTTCGTCGTTTATGGCAGTCTCAAGATGCGGAAGTATCTCGTCTTATTCGTATTCGTTACGGTAAACTAGAGCTTGATAAGCGCGTGCCACAAGGTGGTTGGATGGAGTATGATTTAGAAACAGTAAACTACTTGCGTAAAACCGTTAAATTAGGCCGCGAAACACAAACTAAGCTTTCTGTTATGCCTGAAAAACGCAAAGATAAACGCGCTAAAATCAACCAAATCCGTAAAGCAGTTAAAAAACACAATCAGCGTGTTAAGCCGACTAAACGTAAATAATTAATTAGTTATTTATTGAACACAAAAAAGCCGCTAATTGCGGCTTTTTTAATGTGTGTTGTTCAAACTATTTAAACTCTAAATTACTTTTTTACTTGAGCATCTAACGATTCGCCATTCACATTACTAGAATCGTCACTCATTAAATATAAATATGTAGGCATTAAATCCTCTGGTGTAGCAAGCGTTTCTCTATCTTCGCCAGGGTATGCAGCTGCACGCATAGAGGTACGCGTTGCACCTGGGTTAATACAGTTTACACGAATATTCGTTTTACCTACTTCACATGCCCATGTTTGCATCATACCTTCTACTGCAAATTTAGAGATGGCGTAAGGGCCCCAAAATTCACGACCTTTTCGACCTACACCTGATGACGTAAATACTATCGATGCATTATCAGACTTACGAAGAACAGGAAAAAGTGCTTTAGTGATCATTGCTTGTGCAGTCACGTTTACTTTCATTATGTTTTCGAACGTAGATGAGCAAAAATGTTCAAGCGGACCGAGTGACCCTAAAATACCTGCATTATTAAGCAATCCATCAAGGCGTCCAAACTGATATTCGATTGTTGCAGCAAGATCACGGTAGTTTTGCTTCGTTGCGCCTTTTAAATCCATAGGGACTATTGCAGGTTTAGGGTAGCCAGCATTAACAATTTCATCGTAAACACATTCAAGTTTATTAGTTGTTTTTCCTAATAAGATAACTGTAGCGCCGTATTTTGCATACGTAATTGCTGCAACTCGGCCAATACCATCACCGGCGCCTGTTATTAAAATAACTTTATCTTTAAGTGCGTTTTCAGCTGCTTGATATGTGTGCATAAAAGTACCAATTCATATAATTTTTTTGATTTTAACATAGCGAAACGTGAAGTAATCGAATTTATTGTAAAATTAGGTGGCGAAAATAGAAACTTTACGTTAAGTTTAACTGGTCTAATGTCTCATTAATAACCTGATTACATTGTTTTAACTTAATACACTGATTAAACACACTATAAAAATAAAATATGTGCGGAGCCAACAATATGAAAAAAATGCTACTTTCACTCTCGGTTACAGCTGCTTTAGCAGGTTGTGGCGGTGGAGAAACGTTAACAGATGTCAAAAATGACACAGCACCCGTTATTCCAACAGCAACAGTTACATTTGACCCAGCTGCAGGTATATTATCGGTACCTAATGATTTATTAATGAGTGGAACTCAAGACGGGACACTTAATATTCCTGGTGAATTAGATGACAATAATGTGTCTATTTCGCGTGCAGCTTATGCAGACCCTCAGCTTGCACTAGGTGCACTTGATGGTTGGTCTTCGCAGGTTCCTTATAAAATCGATTTAACATTCCCACCAAATGTTAGCTTAGATGAAACGTCTGCTGGAACACCTGGTACAGTAAGAATTTTTGAAGTTGTAATGGGTGCAAGCTTAACTGACGCAGAATGTTCAGTTGTAGCTGCCGGTACAGCTTGTAAATTGGTCGGTGAGCTTACTTTTGGTGTTGACTTTGTTACTCAAGCTTCTGGTGATGCCGTTGCAATTATTCCTTTAAAACCATTTACGGCAGGTAGCTCATACATCAATGTATTAACTACAGGGCTTAAAGATTCATTAGGGCGTTCTATTGAGCCTTCTTCTACTTATGGATTGGTTAAACAAGAAGCGCCATTAATTACAGAAGCCCAACTTGGTTTGCAGGGGGCTGTTAACAGTTACGAAAATGTAGTAGTTAGCTCAGGCGATATCACAAAAGAAGATATTATTTTTTCTAGTGCGATGACTATTCAATCAGCAGGTCCTGTACTTGGGACAATTAAAAAGTTACTAGCTGCAAGCTTGCAAGAGCCAGCGTTACCAACGCCTGCACTTCAAGTTCCTGAACAACCTATGGTAAATGTACAACAAGTATTTGCTTCTCAGGGTGTAGAAGTCTCTGCTGCATTCTCTGGTGTGCAATATCAAAAAGGTAGCATTATGTTACCGATGTATTTAGGTACACCAACGGGTACTGATATTAGTGATTTAAGTGATACATATTGGCAAGGTATGTGTGATAACGCGGTGGCAATAATTGGTTACAAGGCCGTTGCAGGCGATGCATTTCCGACAGATCCTATTAGTGAAAATGATGGTTTATGTTCTGCATTAAGTGACGGACAATTACGTGACTTAGGACTAGACAGCACACGTCATTTAACAAAATACAACTCAATTCCAAAAGTACAAAGCATGGCAAATGTGCCAGTGCAAGTTACTAAACCTATTTTACCGATAATTAATGGTGTTCGTGCACAGTTACAATTAGATCCTATCGCGATGCCTGAAGGCGGATGGCCAGTTGTTATTATGCAGCACGGTATTACAACACAAAAAGAAAGTATGCTTGCTTTAACTGCCCAACTTTCTATTCAAGGCTTTGCAACAGTTGCTATTGACCATCCAAGACATGGTGAGCGTGGAATAGATGTTGATGGTGATGGAACTGACGACTTCAATGCAACTACAGGTTCTGTGCTTAGTTACATGAACTTAAGTTCATTACTGGTTGCACGTGATAGCTTACGTCAATCAGCAGCTGATTTATTAGGCCTTCGTTTAGGTTTAAACTTTATTAACGATTCAACTATTAATAGTAAAGACGTTACCTACATTGGGCATTCGCTAGGTTCTATTGTTGCTCCAGCATTTATTGCTCAAGCTAATACGCCAATAGCCGAAACGCTTGATCCGCTATTTAATGTAAACACGGTAGCTCTTGCAAGTGGTGGTGGCGGTATAGCAAGCTTCTTACTTGAATCTGCTGCGTTTGGTCCATTTATTCAAGGTTCAGTACTTTCACAAGCGGGTACAACAGAAGCTGATGAATTTACTGCATACTTACAAGGAGATGCAGTGTCTAACTGTGGCTCATTAATACCAGACATGGAAGCTTACTTGACGTGTGGTTACAACGAATATATTGCATCACTTACCACTGCGGGTGAAACGACTAAACTTACTAACATTCAAGGTGTATTTACACAGTTTGCTTTTGCGGCGCAAACAGCGCTAGATAGTGGCGATCCAACTAACTACGCAGCCACTGTGAAAGCATTAGGTACTCCTGTTTATACTAATGTTGTTGTGGGTGATGGTGTTGATAACAAGCCTGACCAAGTGATACCACCAATGGCAGCTAATAATCCTATTTCTGGCACAATTCCATTAGCTAACTTGATGGGTCTTGAAACAGTAAGTACTTCGCAAGCATTGAGTGAAACACCAGCAAGCTACTTAGTTAAATTTACCAAAGGGCATCATGGTTCTATATTAACACCAGCTCAAGATGCTGCACAGGCTGCAACTGTTGAAGGCAGTGCTGCTGCTAATGCAGAAATGCAGTTGCAAGTAGCGACTTACTTAGCTGCACGAGGACGGATGTTATTAGTTTCCAACCCAGAGGTTGTGACTGATTAATAACCAGTAAAATAATTAACCTTTAAAAGCCACTGAAAAGTGGCTTTTTTTTGCTTTAAAGCATGCTAAATTAGCTGAAATTTATAAATGGAGAAACCAGTTGGAATTTTTATACGAATACGGTTTGTTTTTTGCTAAAACAGTTACTTTTGTTATCGCTATAGCAGTTATTTTAATGCTAATAGTTGGCGCTGCGGTTAAGCCAAAGGCCAAAAAAGGTGAAATACAAATTGACGATATATCAGAGCAGTTAGTTGAACTTAAAGAGAGTTTTTTACAAAATACGTTGGGCAAAAAAGAGCTTAAAGCGCATCAAAAACAACTTAAATCAAAAAGTAAAAAAGCAGATAAAGATGAGCCCAAACCTCGTTTATATGTAATTGACTTTGTGGGTAGTATGGATGCTCACGAAGTAGAAAGTTTACGAGAAGAAATAACGGCGATTATCTCTATTGCCGATCCAAGTAAAGACAAAGTACTTATTCGTTTAGAAAGTGGTGGTGGAGTTGTACATGGCTATGGACTTGCTGCATCTCAGTTACAGCGTATTAAAAGTGCGGGTATTCCCCTGAGTGTTGCAATTGATAAAGTAGCAGCAAGTGGTGGTTACATGATGGCGTGTGTCGCGGATGAGATACTTGCAGCCCCTTTTGCAATAGTTGGATCTATTGGTGTGATAGCTCAAATACCTAACTTTAATAAAATATTAAAGAAAAATGATGTTGAATTTGAGCAAATAACAGCAGGTGAATTTAAACGCACACTTACTTTATTTGGTGAAAACACAGATAAGGCCCGTGAAAAATTTCGTGAAGAAATTGAACAAACACATGATTTATTTAAAACGTTTGTAAGCACTCAACGTCCAAGCTTAGATATAAACTTAGTTGCGACAGGTGAGCATTGGTTTGCAACTCAAGCGATTGATAAAGGCTTGGTAGACGTGATAAAAACAAGTGATGATGCATTGCTAGAGCAGCAATATGAGCGCCAAATTTATAAGATTAAATACAAAGTTAAAAAAGGGTTGAGCGATAAACTAGCTCTTGGTTTGAGTAGTGGTGTAAATAAAGTGGGAATAAACTTACTTTCTAAGTTTAAGTCGTTAAATCCTTAGATTAGAATCTTTTCAGGATTCAGTTTAATTATTTTTACTCGAAAAAAAACCTTGATGGATTCCATCAAGGTTTTTTTATAGCTGTATAAATGTAGCTTATGAATCAATAGATTTATGATAATCCTCTAAATCTTTAGCTGCATTAGGGTCGTTGAAGATGCTCTCATCTAGCTCCCCTTCAGACTTGGCAACAACACAGGTAACCATACAATCACCGGTTACGTTAACTGCTGTACGTGTCATATCAAGTAATCTATCTACACCGATAATAATTGCAATCCCTTCTACAGGTAAGCCAACTTGGTTAAGTACCATTGCCAGCATTATTAAACCAACACCAGGTACACCTGCTGTACCTACAGAGGCAAGTGTTGCTGTTAATATAACCATTAGGTAATCAGATATTGTTAAATCAACACTAAACACTTGTGCAATAAACACGGTAGCCACACCTTGCATGATAGCGGTGCCATCCATGTTAATGGTCGCGCCTAGAGGGATAGTGAATGAGGCAACGGAGTTGTTAGCGCCTAGCTTTTTAGTTGCTGTTTCAAGTGTAATAGGCATAGTTGCGCTTGAGCTTGAAGTACTAAATGCAAATAAGCATGTGTGCTTCATTTTTGCTAAGAAAATAAGTGGGTTTAAGCCTGTAAGTACTTTTAGTAATACGGTGTAATTTACAAGCGCATGTAATAAAAGTGCTAACACTACAACGCCAAAGTATTTGGCTAAGCTCACAATTAAGTTAAGCTCAATTGTTGTGAACAGTTTTGCCATTAAAAAGAATACGCCATAAGGGGCAATATTCATTAAAAGCGTAACTAGTTTTAAAATCACAGTGTTTAAATCTTCAAATACGATAGCAACACGTTTTCCCGCCTTACCACTCAATGCCATTGCTACACCAAATAAAAGTGCAAACACAATAACTTGAAGCATATTGCCTTTGGCCATGGCTTCAAAAGGATTTGTAGGAAACATATCTATAATTACACGGGCAAGAGTAGGCGCTTCTTTAGCATCATAAGTTGCATTAGATGGCAAGCTGATGCCTTCACCAGGGCTAAATAATAAGGCAAGCGTAATTGCTACTGTTATAGCAATAGCTGTAGTCAATAAATATAAACCAATAGATTTACCACCTAATCGACCTAGTTTTTTAGGGTCGCTTAAGCTACAGGTACCACAAACAAGCGATACAAAAACAAGAGGCACAACTAACATTTTCAAGCTGGCAATAAATATTTGACCACCAACATGGAAAATACCATCAACAAAAAAAGCTTTAATTGGCAAAGAGAATAACCCAAGTGGTATTAGATAATCGTCTTCACCAGCTAATATAGCCTGAAATATAAAACCTACTGCAACCCCAAGCGCCATACCAATCATGATGCGAGTGGTTAAACTCATTGAACGGATTTTTGACATATTTCCTGATCTACATTTTTATAAATTTGCCATAGACTACCAGCAAGGAAATATTTACTACAGAAAAAGTTAGTATTTATTTAAAAATATTTTGCACAAAAAAGTAATAAAAAACTGTGATTTTAGACTAAGTTATAGGTTAATATTAAGTGTAAATTAATTTTGATTATAATAACAACGCTAGGGAGAGGTTCATGCCTTTAATGCGACTGCTCGGCATTTCATTGCTAAGTTTTTTACTCACAGCCTGTGGTGGCGGTGGGTCACTTGAGAAAGACGGTTCTATTAGTGATGGTGATTCCACTACAGAGACTAGTACATATTTGGTTTCACTGAAGGGATATTCTCAAACAGACGCAACAGAGTCAAATTCTGTTACTGCTACCTCCTCTTTAGATTTACGTGCAACTCTTACTCAAGACGGGGTAATTGTCGCGGGTAAGCGTATTGCTTTTACACTAGAAGATGAAATTGGTGAATTGTCTCCATCAAGTGCATTAACTCAAAACGATGGTATTGCAACGGTTGAACTTACCGCCGGTACTGAAGCCGGTGCGGGTGAAGTAACTGCTACTTATACAGTCGATGGTGAATCTTATACAAGTACTTTTGCTTTTCAATCAAGTGGTGGGCAAGGTGATGATACGGGGGTTAGTGGTTCAACAACCTTAACGGTAAATATAGTCGATGAGAGTGGCGCTAAGTATTCGGATACAAATCCGGTTACAACCGATAATTTAGGGACGGTTACAGCGACTTTAAAAAATGATGGAGTTGCACTTAGCGAGCAACTTGTTACATTTACTACAAACTTCACAGGCAAAATAACGCCTGACTTAGGTACTGCAATTACTAACTCAGCGGGTGAGGCAAAAGTAACTCTCTCTAGTGGTAGTTTTAAAGGTGCAGGTCAAGTTGTCGCAACTTATAATCCTACTAACTCAACAGAAGTGAGTAATACAGCTGTATTTTATTCTTCAGGTGATTCTGCACCAGTTGATTTGGCACAATTTTCTATATCAGTAAAGCTTTTAACAGGCTGTAACGCAGGCTGGGATGATAATCGTTCTAGTGTAAAACTTGACCCTACTCAAACAGCATCGGGTTGTACGGTAGCCAACACAATATCTTCATCAGAACTAGGTGAATTATTTGTTGAAGTTATTGATGAGCAAAGTGGTGATGGTAGTAAAAATTCGCTTGTTAATATTTCAACAAATTTAGGTTCTGTTCTCCCTTCATCTGGGACAGCCCTTACCGATAACTTTGGTATTGCTTTACTAAAATTGCAACCTGGTAATACTGGTGGAGCTGGTACCGTGACTGTAACGTCTGTAGGTGAAAGTAATTCAACTAATTTTGCTGTAGGTATTGCTGATTTAACCCTAGAGGTTGATAACGGGCTTAATACAGATATTTCAGGAAATGTTATCCCTTTAAAAGCAGGTGGTAGTACAGTTATTGAAGTAACACTTTTAGATGAGGATGGTAATTTATACTTAACTCCAACAGATGTTGAGTTCAGCTCAACGTGTGTAATTAGCGGCGACTCAGTAATTGATGCATCAGTAAAATCATCAAGTGGTATAGCAACATCAACATACCGAGCTACAGGTTGTAGTATTGATGATGATATTAATATCACGGTTGAAACAGGTGGTAAAAACTTCACTGCAACTACGATTATTCCTGTAGAAACATCAGCGGTACAATCAATACAGTTTGTTGATGTCAGTGAAACATTTATTGCATTACCTCCAGGTGAAGGCGGAGCTCCGACTCAATCGATTGTTAGATTTAAGCTAATAGATGCGGATGGTCTTGCTTCCACGCAGCAACGTATTGATTTCAAGTTAACAGATTCAGTGGGTGCAGCTAAACTTTCACTTAGAACAAGTGATACAAATAATGAAGGCTTTGTTCAGACAACGGTTGAATCTGGCATAGTACCTGGTCCATTAGTGGTAAAAGCGTGTTTTATTTCTAAAGAAGATGTTAATAATTTACCTGAAGGTGATGACTTAACATGTTGGGTTGATGATGTTGCGCTGTGCTCTGCAGACCCAACCAATGAAATTTGTCCAGATGGGACACTAACTTTAGTTCCGTTGAGTGAGCAAATAAGCTCTGTATCAGCTCAGTTAACTTTAGCTTCGGGCGTGACTGACCAAAACAGTTTTGATGCAAGCCCAAATACGCTTAATACGAACTCACTTAACTATAACGGTGTTTTAAATGATATTACGGTATATTTTGGTGACCAATTTAATAATTATAATGGTGACGGTGTAGAAGCAACTATTTTAGCTGAAGCAGGGGTCATTGGCTCATCTAGCAATGAAGTTACTTGTAAAACTGACGATGCTACTTGTGTTGTAACCTGGCGCTCTCAAGGAGACCGTCCATTTTATGATTATAAATGGGGTAACCGAATTGGTGACATCGATGGTGATTCAACCACGACGGAAGGAATAAATCCAAAAACAGGTATTATAAATTGTGACCCATATTTTGGTATTGCAGCTCCTTGTATAAATGGTATTACACGCGCTAAAAATAATGCTGATGGCGTTGTTATGGGTGGACGTGTAAGTATTCTAGCTGTCACTAAAGGGCAAGAAAACTTTGTAGATGAGCAAACCACTGATGATGTTAAGCGTACCAATGGTTTATTTGATATTGGTGAGTATTACGCAAGTTACGATTTACCTGAAGCGTTTATAGATCACAATGAAAATGCGACCTTTGATAAAGCAAACTGTAGTGATGCAGACGCTTCAAGTTATGACCCCTCTACAGATGAGTGTTCTGAGCTAATTTCACGTGGTGGTCATAATGAAACATGGAGAGACCTAGATAACGATGGTATTTATGACTTTGCTGATGGTAAATATAATGGCTTATTATGTGGTGAAGCTGCTGAAACTGCAGGTGAGTGTTCTCGAGAGCTAATTGAAGTGCGTAAACAAATTGAATTGGTTATGTCTGGAGATAACCCATATGTTCGTTTTTCTGTGTTGAAAACAACGGATATTCTTGATGCACCATATCCTGTTTATGTACCAGCAGATTGCTCTGTTTCAGTTGTTGCAGTACTTGAGCCATCCGATGTATCTGAGCGTTGTGATATCTCAGCAGTTGATTTGTCAAATGTTTTTGCAGATAACCCTGCGTATGACGAAACTGACCCAGATGAAACTGATCCTGAACAATTAGAAGTAGGTTTAGCTGGTATTACTGTTCGTATTCACTACACGGATGAGTTTGGTAATCCGTTGCCTGCAGGTACAACAGTATCAATATCATCTACAAATGGTGACTTATCTATTATCGAAAATAACGCGATTATCCCAAGTACCAATACGGATAAGCCAATGTATTCAGATGTTCGTATTTCTCGAGAAGCAGATGGTAATGATAAATTTGACGGTGTACTTTCAATAACATTTGAGTTTACTACTCAGGCTGGTGGAACTAAAACGGTCTCCAAGGGAATTGAAATTTACGATAGTAAATAAGGCTTTATTTTAAAAATGCCAACCTTTAGGTTGGCATTTTTGTTTCTGTTCTATATATTCCACATCAATTAATCTAAAAACACCTGTTTGTTTAATTTAACGACAAAAATTGTTCGTTTATTCAGTAAATACTGAAAAGTTTGTATTAAAAGCTTGTAACAACTAGTGTTTGTAGATATACCTATAAATATTCGCGCCGCTTATGTCGGCAAAACACATTTTTAATATTTGGTTAGAAATAGGCAACTATGGGCAAATCGCTAGTAATTGTAGAGTCTCCTGCTAAGGCTAAAACAATTAATAAATATTTAGGTAATGACTTCATCGTAAAGTCCAGTATTGGGCATGTACGAGATTTACCTACTTCAGGTTCGAGCAAAGCTAAAGTGCCGGCAACTAAAACGCCAGCAGAAGTTCGTAAAATGGAACCTGAAGAGAAAGCAGCGTATAAAAAGCAACGAGATTATACAAACTTAGTCGCGCGTATGGGTATTGACCCAAACCAAGGCTGGGATCCGCATTACGAAATACTGCCTGGTAAAGAAAAAGTTGTTCAAGAATTACAAAAGCTGGCTGAAAATGCAGACCAAATATATCTCGCAACGGATTTGGATAGAGAAGGGGAAGCAATTGCTTGGCACCTTCAAGAAATCATTGGTGGTGATCCTGCTAAGTATAAGCGCGTAGTTTTTAACGAAATTACTAAAAACGCAATACAGCAAGCGTTTGAAACACCTGGCGAGCTTAATACTGATATGGTTTATGCTCAGCAAACACGTCGCTTTTTAGACCGTGTTGTTGGCTTTATGGTATCACCTTTATTATGGGCAAAAGTGGCCCGCGGACTTTCTGCAGGACGAGTTCAGTCTGTTGCGGTACGTTTATTAGTAGAGCGTGAGCGTGAAATTAAGGCGTTTATTCCTGAAGAATTTTGGGATATTCACGCTGACGTTAAAAATGCTGAGTCTGAGTTACGTTTAGAAGTAGCCAAACAAGCAGGAAAGCCTTTTAAGCCTGTAAATGAAGCTCAGGCTAGCGCAGCGGTTAAAAGCCTTGAGAATGCAGAATACAAAGTAATTAGTGTTGAAGAAAAACCAAGTAAAAGTCGCCCAAGTGCGCCATTAATTACTTCAACCATGCAGCAAGCGGCAAGTACACGTTTAGGTTATGGCGTTAAAAAGACCATGATGCTTGCTCAGCGTTTGTATGAAGGCGGTTATATTACGTATATGCGTACCGATTCAACTAATCTTTCAAAAGATGCCGTTGAAATGTGTCGTGAGTATGTAACAAACGAGTTTGGTGCTAAATACTTACCAAAAGATCCAATTAGCTACAGCTCCAAAGGCAATGCACAAGAAGCGCATGAGGCAATACGTCCTTCAAGCGTCACCGTGTTATCTGGTCATGTTGAAGGTGTAGACGCCGATGCTAAAAAGCTGTACGAGCTAATTTGGCGTCAGTTTGTAGCATGCCAAATGGTACCTGCTGAATACGATTTAACAACACTAACTGTTGCGGCTAACGACTTCCAGCTTAAAGCGAAAGGCCGCGTGCTCCGCTTTGATGGTTGGACAAAAGTACAACCTGCAATACGTAAGAAAAACGAAGAAGATCAATCACTACCGGCTGTTAAAGAAGGTGAGATCCTTACTTTAATCGAACTTGATCCCAAGCAACATTTTACGAAACCACCAGCGCGCTTTAGTGAAGCAAGTTTAGTAAAAGAGCTCGAAAAACGCGGTATTGGTCGTCCATCTACTTATGCGTCGATTATATCAACGATTCAAGATCGTGGTTATGTACGTGTAGAAAATCGCCGTTTCTTTGCTGAAAAAATGGGTGAAATAGTTACCGATCGCTTGGTTGAAAATTTCACTGATTTAATGAACTTTGATTTTACAGCTAAAATGGAAGGCCGTTTAGATGATATCGCTGAAGGCGAGCGAGTATGGACTCAAGTTCTAGATAAGTTTTATGCTGATTTTTCAACGCAATTAACTGTCGCTAAAGACGAGCCAGAGAATGGTGGCATGCGTCTTAACGAGATGGTTGAAACAGATATTGAATGCCCTACATGTAGCCGAAAAATGGGTATACGCACGGCATCAACCGGTGTTTTCTTAGGGTGTACTGGTTACAGCCTTCCGCCAAAAGAGCGTTGTACTACGACAATGAACTTAGTGTCGGGTGATGAAGCTATTGCAGCTGATGTAGAAGATGTAGAAACTGAAAAGTTAATGCAAATGAAGCGTTGTCCTATTTGTGAAACTGCAATGGATTCATACCTAATCGACGAAACCCGTAAATTACATGTGTGTGGTAATAACCCCGCATGTAAAGGGCATATAGTTGAAGAAGGTACCTTTAAAATTAAAGGCTATGACGGACCAATTATCGAATGTGATAAATGTGGCTCTGACATGGAACTTAAATCGGGTCGTTTTGGTAAGTACTTTGGCTGTAATAATGACGAGTGTAAAAACACACGTAAACTACTTAAAAGTGGCGAAGCTGCTCCACCAAAAGAAGATCCTGTTCACATTACTGAGTTAGAGTGTGAAAAGTCAGATGCGTATTTCGTATTACGTGATGGCGCCGCTGGTATATTCTTAGCTGCAAATACTTTTCCTAAGTCTCGTGAAACACGTGCACCTAAGGTAGAAGAGTTAAAACGCTTTAGAGACCGTATCTCGCCTAAGTTTTATTACTTAGCAGATGCACCTGCTAAAGATCCTGATGGTAATCTTGCTGTTGTACGCTACAGCCGTAAAAATAAAGCTCAGTATGTTATGACTGAAGTTGACGGTAAAGCTACTGGCTGGACTGCTCATTATGAAGCAGGTAAATGGACAGAAGAAGCTAAGAAAAAGGCAGCACCTAAAAAGAAAGCTGCTGCAAAAAAGGCACCAGCTAAAGCAAAGCCTAAAGCTAAAGCTAAAAAAGAAGATGAATAAGCACGTTATCGCTTATTCATAACTTTTTATAGGTTTTAAAAAACTATAAAAAAACCGGAACGCACAGCTTGTGTCTATTCCGGTTTTTTTGTGCCTAGTTAAATGTTTTCGCAACGGCTTTATTAGCAGTACATTCAACTAAGCGTATTGGAGATACCAATTTTATTAAAAACATGGTCATTATGTTGCACTAAAGAACCCACTCACTGTGTTAAAAAACATTTATATAAAACAACTATATGTCATGCTTTTCGACTTGCTATTGAGCTATTTTTTTAGCGCTATAATAGCTCACTAATTTAATGCAATTGGTATTATTAAATCTTAACAGAAGATACTTTTTTATAGCCTTCAGATTCAAGCTCATCATTTACGCATTTTAATACGTAGGCATTTAGCTCTTCATTGCTTACGTCATCATCTTTAGCCCAGTTAACACACATTTCTGTGTATTCTTTTACCATTTCGGCTGAAGCTGTTGGCGCATCGTCTGCTACCGCGTAAGTCGCAGATACTGCAAATAATGGAGCTACGATTAATGCTAGCAATGCTTTTTTCATTCGTTTATTCCTAAAAAAATGGTGTGATGACTGATTTACCCAGTTTAAGGTTAGGTTTAAACCAGTAGTGCCCAATCCAGAACAACTCTGTTGGTATATTGATTTTTAAACGAAAACGAAATAAAAGATAACGAAATATTTTTATCGTGAGGATGAGTAATTCACTTGTCAGGATTTCGCAACATTGTGTTGTAGTGGTTTATAAGCTAAGGTCGCTTTTTTAATTAAAAGTCAAACCAATGTCATCACACACCCCTAATAAAAAACCACGCCAAGCTAATAAAGTAGAGCATGCATTAGAATCTTTTATTTTTAAAGGGCGTTGGTTACTAGCCCCATTTTTTGTGGGTCTACTATTTGCAGTTGTACTGTTGTTAATAAAGTTTTTTAAACAGCTTTATTTAATGGGTATTGCGACATTTACAGCAACCAATCAAGAGTTACTTGTCGGTATTCTAACTTTAGTTGATACGGCATTATTAGCGGGGCTATTACTGATCATTACATTTAGTGGTTACGAGAACTTTGTTTCTAAGCTTAATATTGATAATCACGAAGACAGACCATCTTGGATGGGCAAAGTTGGTTTTTCAGGTCTAAAGATGAAATTAATAAGTGCGATAGTGGCTATTTCTGCTGTTGAGTTATTAAAAGTTTTTATTAACTCAGGTGCATATCCAAGTGATGAGCTCCTTTGGAAAGTGACTATTCATGTCACGTTTGTAATGTCAGGCGTTTTATTTGCTTTAACTGATTACTTAAACAGTAAAACCCAAAGCCATTAGAAAAATTAAATGCACAAAAAAGCCCAAGTAATTTACTTGGGCTTTTTATGTTTAGAGCTTAGCTGTAACATTAAGTGTAATTATTGATGTCATTAACACTCTGCATAAAAGCAAGCGAAAGGCTCAAGCGTTAATGTGTCTTGGCTTAATTTTGCGCTGTGGTGGCTAAGTTCGTTATATTCTTTAACGATTGATGTCGGCATATCAATATTTGTTTGTTGAGAGCTTAGATTAAACAGGCAAAGCATCTTTTGCGTTCCAAGCGTTCTATAAAAAGCAAGCACAGGCTCAGGCGTTTCAATAAACTCAATATCACCCTCAAGTAAAACTGTTTGCTTTTTTCGCCACGCCATAAATTCACGGTAGGCGTTTAAAATTGAGTGACTATCATTTGTTTGCATCGCAACTGATTGTTGTTTGTGTGCATCATCAACGGGTAGCCAAGGTTTCACATCACTAAAACCAGCATGAGATGAATCAATTTGCTCCCAAGGCATTGGCGTTCGACAGCCATCACGCCCTTTAAAATTAGGCCAGAATGTAATGCCATATGGGTCTTGTAAGTCTTCAAAGGCAACAGATGCTTCGCCTAAACCAAGTTCTTCACCTTGGTACATACATACACTGCCACGAAGGGAAGCAAGTAGGGCGGTTAGCATTTTACATTGCTGAGGGTTTATTATGCCATTTTCGCTCCAGCGACTCGCTACGCGCTCTACATCATGGTTGCTAAATGCCCAACACGGCCAACCCTCAGTCATACGTTGTTCAAGAGTTTGAACCGTAGTTCTAATATATTCACTTGAATAATCATTTGTTAAGAGCTCAAAGCTATATCCCATGTGCAGCTTATCGCCACCTTGGGTGTACTGCGCCATTGTCGCTAATGAATCCTCTGATGAGATTTCGCCAAGCGATACAGTACCAGGGTATTTATTAAGTAATGTGCGAATGTCTTGCATAAACTCAATATTTTCTGGCTGAGTGTTGTTGTAGTAATGATACTGAAATGCGTATGGGTTATCCTCACTAAAACCACGACCCTGGCGCTTATCTTTTGGTTTAGCTGGGTTATCGCGAAGTTGTGCATCGTGATAGCAAAAGTTAATAGCATCTAATCTAAAGCCATCTACGCCTTTTTTAAGCCAAAACTCTACGTTATCAAGTACAGCTTGTCTTACGTCAGGATTATGAAAGTTTAAATCGGGTTGTTCGGTTAAAAAGTTATGCAAATAATATTGCCCACGGCGAGGTTCCCACTGCCATGCGCTACCACCAAAAATAGACAGCCAATTATTAGGTGCTGTGCCGTCATCTTTGGCTTCAGCCCAAACATACCAATCCGCTTTATCGTTATTTTGATTTTCGCGGCTATCTGTAAACCATTGGTGTTGATCTGATGTATGGCTTAGTACTTGGTCAATTATAATTTTAATATTGCGATCATGGGCTTGGCTAATAAGTTCATCAAAATCGTTTAAATCACCAAAAAGCGGGTCAATGTCACGGTAGTCACTAATATCGTAGCCAAAGTCTTTCATTGGCGATTTGAAAAAAGGTGAAATCCAAATTGCATCAACGCCTAAGCTTTTAATGTAATCAATACGATTAATAATCCCTTTTAAATCACCAATACCATCGTTGTTGCTATCTTGAAAGCTACGCGGATAAACTTGATAAATAACCGCACCTTTATACCACTGCTTTTGGGTCATGCTTTTCTCCGTCATTCCACACAGTATTTAGACTATTCTTTATTGTGATTACGATTAATCACGTTATTTGCAAAAAGCATACGTGAAGCCTTTAATCCTGTAAAAAGTCTGCATACGTATGCACTAAAAATAATGCAATAAATTTATTAAAAATAAGTGGTTAGAGTGGCTTTAGTAGCGTTCATTTTGCGTATCTATTGTTTACCAATTACGTCAGTCATTGATTTATTAGTTAAATTGAATCTAACAGATTGTACTGTAAGGGAAATATATCCCAGGATCTATATGAAATGGTCTGACCAATTTAACGCTTGGTAAATGTGGAATAATTTAAACATTATTTGACAGTGATAATTAATTTCACCTTGTTTACATTTAAGTAAAAGTGCCATTAAGTTTCAATAGAATTGATTTGACTATTGATGTTTGTCTTGTGTTTTTTATCTACCTTATTACCAATAAAATCAATTGGTTAAAAGTGCACGTGTGTAATATATGTTAATGTTAGGCTATATTGAAATTGTTGAATACGTATGCATAAAGTTGTTAATAAAATAAATCTGGCGTTAATATTCATCCTGACAACAAAATTAGCTCGCCTTGTTTAACTATCACTTAAACATTGAACGCGGGTATCACAATATGGGTAACGGGAAAACATTATGTCTATGTTCAAACCAAGTATATTAACTTTGGCATTAACAGCTGCAGGCTTATCGAGCTTTGCTACACAGGCTGCTCAAGAAGATACAATAAAAAAAGATGATGTAGAAGTTATCGAAGTTAAAGGCTTTCGTGGCAGTGTGGTTGAGTCTATTAACACAAAACGCTTCTCTACTCAGGTTGTAGAATCTATATCGGCTGAAGATATTGGCAAATTGCCAGATTCTTCAATTGCTGAATCGATTGCGCGTTTACCCGGTTTAACAGCTCAGCGCTTAGACGGCCGAGCAAGTCGTGTCTCTATTCGTGGTTTTGGCGAGAATGAAAGTGGCACAACGTTTAATGGTCGTGAACAAGTATCGATTGGTGATAACCGTGGTGTAGAGTTTGACCTTTACCCATCAGAAATAATGAGCGGTGTAACTGTTTATAAAACGCCAAATGCAAGTATTGATGCTGAGGGTATTGCTGGTGTTATTAATATGCAAACAGTTCGTCCTTTAAGCAAAGGCGAACGTGTTGTACAAGTAAATGGACAGTATGAGCAAACCAGCTTTAGTAAATTAAACCCTGACGGCAACGACGACGGTTACCGAGGCACTATTTCATACATTGATCAATTTGCAGACGATACCATTGGTGTTGCATTTGCACTAAACACCATGAGTTCACCAAATCAAGAAAAACGTTGGAACTCATGGGGTTATCCGGAATTCACTGAAAATGGTAACGATTATTCAATTTTAGGTGGTGCTAAACCTTACGTACGTTCATCAACGCTTGAGCGTGATTCGGCAATGCTTGTTTTAGAAGCGGCGCCCACAGATAAATTAAATATGACGTTTGATGCGTTATATGTAGATTTTACAGATGAAAAAATTCTACGCGGTATTGAAGTTCCATTTGCATGGGGACAAGGTAGTATTGATCCAAATAGTGTTGTAGTTGATGAAGCATCTGGCTTTATAACAAGTGCAGTAACACAAGGTCAGCGTGTTGTAGTTCGTAACGATTATGAAGAACGCGAAGCCGAACTTACAGCCTTTGGTTTTAATACTAAATACGATATTGACGATTCATGGTCAGTTGAGTTTGATGCAAGTTACTCACAAGTAGAGCGCAAAATATGGAGTGTTGAAAGCTATTCAGGCACTGGTCGTGGTGATGCTCGCGGGGTAGCAGATAACTTGGGTTACACATTTAATGGTGGTAACACTGGAGCTACTTTTTCACATGATTTAGATTATAGCGATTATGGTTTAATACAATTAGGTGGCCCACTATCGTGGGGTGCAAGCTCTGCACTTAACGATAAATATGGTTTGACTGGCACTGAGTATGAAAACCAAGCGCAAGATGGTTTTATTAATGCACCGACCATTGAAGATGAATTATCAACATTAAAAATAGCGGCTTCAAAGGTATTAGAAAACGAGTACATAAGCTCTATTGAATTTGGTATGTCTTACAAAGAGCGTGAGAAAACAAAAGATTCAGAAGGTTACTTTATGACGTTATCTAGCTTTTCGCTTGATAACCCAGGCATGCTTAGCGTGCCAGAACAGTACCGTAACGGAAGTGTTGACCTAGGCTTTATAGGCATGGGCGATATGATTGCTTATGACGTAAATGGCTTAGTTAACGATGGTTATTACGACTTACTTGCAGAGAGCTTAACAAATACAAGTCATGCGACGAAATCGTGGACTGTAAAAGAAGAAATTACTTCTGCATTTGTTCAAGCAAATATTAATGCTGAAGTAAGCGGTCTTGCATTAACGGGTAACGTGGGCGTGCGTTATGTACAAACTGATCAATCATCACAAGGTAATGCATTTAGTACTGTTGATGGTGTGGTTGTTACATCACCTACAAACATAAGTCATGATTACTCACACGTTTTACCTAGCTTAAACCTGTCACTTGCGATTGATGAGCAACAAACGATACGTTTTGGTGCTGCTAAAACAATTTCTCGTGCACGCTTAGATGAAATGAATTCATCAGTTAATGCGTCATATAATCAAACGCCAGATGAAAATGGTAACTATTGGTCTGTATCGGGTGGTAATCCAAATTTAGAGCCTAAAGAAGCAACAGGCTACGATTTTACTTACGAGAATTACTTTAGTGATGAGGGTTACTTCTCTGCAGCGTTTTTCTATAAAGATTTAACTCAGTGGATTTTTGACGGTACTTACGCAATTGATATGTCGGGTGTTGCAGATCCATCTACCGGAGAATTACCAGCAACATCATCGGGTACTGGCAGTGGTAAAATAAATGGCGGCGGTGGCGATCTATATGGTTATGAGTTGTCACTGGCATTACCGTTTAAAATTTTCCATCCGTCTCTTGAAGGTTTTGGTTTAATTGCCAGCCATACTGGTATTGAGTCTGATATTGAGGACCAAAACGGTAACGAATACGAACTACCTGGTCTTTCAGATAAAATTCAAAGCTTAACGGTTTACTACGAAATGCATGGTATGCAGTTACGTACCAGTATGCGCAAACGCAGTGCCTTTAAAGGCGATGTATATGGTTTAGGCTTTGATACGGAACAAGTTGATATTTTAGGTGAAACTATTTGGGATGTTCAAGCGGGTTACGACTTTAGTGAAGCCGGTATAGAGAGCCTTGAAGGTTTATCAATTCAGTTCCAAGTACAAAACCTAACCGAAGAACCGTTTACGTCGCTTTCAGGCGACAATGCTTTACAAGTACGTGATTACCAAGATTACGGTCGCACTTACTTGTTAGGCTTTAGCTACAAGCTATAATAAAAGCTGTGTGTAGAAGCCCTTGTAATTTGTGTTACAGGGGTTTTTTTATAGCTAGGGTCTGTTGATCTTTCAAGGTTAAATTTGCAGCAGTCTGTTTGGTATTTAGGCAAGGCAGAGCCTATGTAGTGTGGTTATTCCCCATAAATGGGCGATAACGTAGCATTAATGCCAAACAGGCGCTGCCCAAAGGGTTCTTCCTAGGGGCTATTTACTCTTTGTTGCTCGGTTTTTACTTAGCCCACTAGGTTACAAACCTCGCGCCGCGATTAAATAGCCCCTAGTTTGAACAAATTTTAATCCGCAAAGATCAACAGACCCTAGTTTACCTAACTTTTTAACCGTACTTAAATTTAATAAAACGTGGATAATAATATGAAACCAATAAAACACGTGGTAATTGCAGGCGGTGGTACCGCAGGCTGGATAACAGCAGCACTGCTTAATAAAGTGTTAGGTAAAGTAATTAATATCACACTAATAGAATCATCAGCTATTGGTACGGTAGGAGTGGGTGAAGCAACAATACCGCCTATTATTCAACTTAATAACGCGCTGGGTATAAACGAGCAAGATTTTATTAATGCCACTAATGCTTCAATAAAATTAGGTATAGAGTTCGAAAACTGGAAAACCCAATCGCATAGCTACATGCATGCGTTTGGCTCGTTTGGTAAAGATTTTCCCTTTTGTGATTTTTATAATTTTTGGTTAAAAGGCCAAGTTACGGGCTGCGAAGACGAACTATGGGATTTTTCACTCAATTACCAAGCGGCTAAACAGCATAGGTTTGCCCCTTTAAATACCATCCCAAATACTCAACTACCTGGGCTGAGTTACGCATATCATTTTGATGCGACGCTTTACGCTGAATATCTAAAAAAGTTGGCTATATCGCGCGGTGTTAAACATATAGATGCAAAAATAGACCATGTTGAACAATGCTATACAGGCAATATTAAAAGCCTAACACTTAATAACGATAGTCAAATTAGTGGTGATTTATTTATAGATTGCACTGGGCTGCGTGCCTTGTTAATTGAGCAAACACTTAATACAGGGTTTATTGATTGGTCTCATTACTTACCATGTGATAGTGCAGTGGCTGTTCAAACGCAAAGTACCAATGAGCTAAAACCTTATACGCGATCTATTGCACATAGTGCTGGTTGGCAATGGCAAATACCACTGCAAAATCGTATTGGCAATGGCCTTGTTTATTGCAGTAGATACTTGTCAGATGATGATGCTAAGCAGTTACTGCTAAAAAGCTTACCCGCTGAGTCAATTACAGAGCCCCGTATTATAAAATTCAAAACAGGTCGGCGCTTAAAGCAGTGGCATAAAAACGTGGTCGCGGTTGGTTTATCAAGTGGATTTTTAGAGCCGCTTGAGTCAACCAGTATTCATTTAATTCAAACTGCGGTTACACGCTTAATTAAACTATTTCCACATAATGGCATTAGCGATGCGTTAGTAACGCAGTTTAATAAACAAAGCGTTATAGAAATAGAGCATATACGCGATTTTATTATTTTGCATTATAAACTCACCGAGCGAGAAGATACCCCGTTTTGGCGTCAATGCATGCAAATGGATATACCAAATTCCCTTACCCATAAACTGAGTTTATTTAAACAAACAGGCAAAGTAGTGCGGGAAGATGATGAACTATTCGCTGAAGTTGCTTGGCAGCAAGTCATGATAGGGCAAGGGCTTATCCCTGATGACTATAACAGTATTGTTGATTCACTAAGTGATGATCAACTGAGTGATTTATTCACTACCTTAAAAACATTGATAAACTCAACAGTTGCGCAGCTACCAACTCACCAGAATTTTTTAGCCAGCATTAAAAAGGTATAACAATGCGATTTTTAAACACACTTTTACTAGTAAGCGCATGTAGCTTACCAAGCTTTAGTTATGCACTTAATGTAGAGCCTGCCAATTGGTGGGTAGGCATGAATAACAATAACGTTACAGTACTCGTGCATGAGCAAAATATAGCGAACGAAGAATTTAAATTAGATAAGTATAAAGGGGTTGAACTTAATAACGTAACACGTACTGACAACCCTAATTATGCTTTTCTACATTTAAATATTAGCGATAACGCCAAAGCAGGAACGCTTCAATTTAAGAGTAGCGATCCAGTACATAGCTTTGAATTTCCTTTACTTACCCGAGATAAACATAGCGTGCAACGCCAAGGTTTCACAAATGCAGATGCTTTATATTTAATTAACCCAGATCGCTTTGTAAATGGTGATGAAAAAAACGATACAGTTAAAGGTATGTTAGAGGGTGCAAATCCAAGCTTTAAAGGCGGGCGACATGGCGGTGATATTCAAGGTGTAATTAATGCGCTACCGTATTTAAATAATTTAGGCGTGACACAGCTTTGGTTAACACCTGTGCTTGAAAACAACATGCCTGACTATTCTTATCATGGTTACGCGATCACAGACTTTTACAACGTTGATCCACGTATGGGTTCAAACCAGTTGTATAAAACGTTGTCAACAAAGGCTAAAGAGCAGGGCATTGGGCTTATTATGGACATGGTGCTTAATCATTTTGGCTCTGAGCACCTCTGGATGAAGGATAAACCAACTCAAGATTGGATTAACTTTAATGGGCAGTTTGAAAATGGCAAAAATGCCACAAGCCATGCGCGCCAAACAATTCAAGATCCACACGCAAGTAACTACGATAAACGCCAATTTAGCGATGGTTGGTTTGTCGCTAGCATGCCCGATTTAAATCAGCGCCAACCATTATTAAATGAGTATTTAATTCAAAATGCAATTTGGTGGATTGAATACGCAGATTTAAGCGGTATTCGTGTAGATACCTATTCTTATTCAGATAAAGCGTTTTTAAGTGATTGGACCAAGGCCATTATGGATGAATACCCACACTTTAATATTGTTGGCGAAGAGTGGACTTCAAACTCTGCAATAGCGTCGTATTGGCAGCGCGGCAAAGTTAATCAAGATGGGTATGTGTCAAGCTTACCCAGTGTGATGGACTTTTCGTTGCAAGAGGCGGTAATTCGAGCTTTAAATGAAGATGAAAGTTGGAGCACAGGCTGGGTTAAAGTATATCAGTCATTAGCTAACGATTTTTTATACCCAGACACCAATAACATTATGGTGTTTGCTGATAACCACGATATGAGCCGTGTATATACGGAGCTTGGGCAAGACTTAGCTAAAACTAAAATGGCGATGACTTTGTTTTTAACAACGCGTGGCATTGCACAAATATATTATGGAACCGAAATATTATTGGATAACACGCCGAGTAAAGATCATGGTGATATACGTATTGATTTTCCAGGTGGGTTTAAAAATCAAAACGCCAATGCGTTTACTGGAATAGGTTTAAGTAAAGAGCAGCGCGATATGCACAAGACTATAAGCACGCTTCTTAACTTTAGAAAGCAAAGCCCGGCACTTACAAAGGGTAAGCTCGTTCATTTCAGCCCGAACAATGGTGTGTATAGTTATGCTCGCGTTAGTGATACGCAAACAGTATTAGTTTTTATGAATAAAAACAAAGTAACACAAAAGCATAATCTTGATTACATGCAAGAAGTTATACCAAAAAATGCCAATGCGCAGGCATTATTCAAACAACACACTTTTAAACTAACTAACAGTATTAACTTAAAGCCAATGGCTGCTACGGTATTAGTGATTAATACGCCGTGAATGTTTAAGTGAATACGTATGCAGCAACTGTATGCTTGCTGCAGATATCTTTAGTATAAAGCTATAACACTACTGACAAAAAGACACACAATGAAAAAATCAGTTTATGTACCTGCATTACTATGTAGCGCACTTATAACAAGTGCGTGCTCAGACAATAATGAAACCGAACAACAGCAAGCGCCTAAACAGGCGCAAAATGAGTTAACAAAGCCTGTTGTATACCAAGTATTTACACGCTTATTTGGCAACACACAGACCGCGAATGTGCCTTGGGGTACGAAAGAGCAAAATGGCGTAGGTAAATTTTCCGACTTTAACGATGCTGCACTTAAAGGTATTAAAGAATTGGGGACGACCCATATTTGGTATACCGGTGTTTTACATCATGCGCTAGTGGGCGATTATACCGAGTATGGAATTACGCAAGACGACCCTGATGTAGTTAAAGGCCGTGCAGGTTCACCTTATGCAATAAAAGATTACTACGACGTAAACCCAGATTTAGCCATAAATGTGACCAATAGAATGGGTGAGTTTAGTGACCTGATTGAACGCACTCATAAGCATGGCATGAAAGTGGTTATAGATATTGTACCTAACCATGTGGCTCGTAATTATAAATCAGTAGCAAAACCCAAGGGAATAAAAGACTTTGGTGAACAAGACGACACCAGCAAAGAGTACGATAAAAATAATAACTTTTATTATGTACCAGGTCAGTCCTTTCAGGTTCCAACATCACAAAGCTATATAGTTTTAGGGGGTAATACTCACCCTTTAGCTGACGGTTTTTTTGATGAAACCCCAGCAAAATGGACGGGTAATGGTGCGCGTGCACCAAAGCCAGATATTAACGATTGGTACGAAACCGTAAGAGTGAATTATGGCGTTAAGCCTGATGGCAGCTATGACTTTCCTGCATTACCTAAAGAGCTAGAAAACCAAGATTATCGAGCTCATTATGCGTTTTGGCAAAATAAAGAGCTTCCTAATAGTTGGTATAAATTTAGAGACATCACTTTGTACTGGCTCGATAAAGGCGTTGATGGCTTTAGGTACGATATGGCCGAGATGGTACCGGTTGAATTTTGGAGCTTTTTAAATTCATCAATAAAAATGCAAAAGCCCGATGCGTTTTTATTGGCTGAAGTTTACAACCCACAAATGTACAGAGCGTATATTCAGCAAGGAAAAATGGATTACTTGTATGACAAAGTCGGCTTTTACGACACATTAAAAGCCATTATGCAGAATAAGCAAGCTGCCAATACTATTTTTGCAGCCCAAAGCCAAGTTACTGATATTGAAGCGCACATGCTGCACTTTTTAGAAAATCACGACGAACAACGCATTGCTAGCCCTGATTTTGCAGGTGATGCACGCTGGGGGAAACCAGCAATGGTAGTTTCTAGCTTAATTAGTCGCGCACCCACTTTATTATATTTTGCGCAAGATGTGGGAGAGGACGGATCTGAAAACGCAGGTTTTGGAACGCCTACTCGCACCAGCATTTTTGATTATATTGGTGTACCAGCGCATCAAGCATGGATGAATAAAGGCAAATTCGACGGCGCTAACTTAACGAGCGAACAAGCATCACTTCGTGATTATTATAAAGCAATAATGGCTCTTAATAGTTTACCCGCTATTGTAGGTGGAACCATGACAGCGCTTTCGGTTAGTGGTAGCGAGCGCGTTGTTGGTTTTGTACGCACGCTGGGACAGCAATCTATTTATGTTTTTAGTAATTTTAGTGAGGAGCCACAAACGGTATTAATTAATTTAACACCAGAGCAAGCAAATACCTTTGAGCGAAATAAACCGCTACACGACTTACTAGAACAAAATACGGTAAAGATCATCACTGACAAAGAAATTACAAAGCTTATGCTTTCGCTAGATGCATTTAGTAGCGCAGTTTTAACTAATAAGGCTAATCATGAATAATCAAAATAATAATTATGACAGCAACAAACCAAATCTAAGTTTTTGGCAAATATGGAATATGTGTTTTGGCTTTTTAGGCATTCAATTTGGTTTTGCACTACAAAACGGCAATGTGAGCCGTATTTTTCAAACCCTAGGCGCACAAGTTGATGATATTCCAATTTTATGGGTTGCAGCACCGCTAACGGGCTTAATAGTGCAACCAATAATTGGTTATTGGAGTGATAAAACATGGGGGCGTTTTGGTCGTCGACGTCCATTCTTTTTCATAGGGGCGGTACTTACTACTATCTCACTCTTTATCATGCCGCATTCACCAACCCTTTGGATTGCTGCAGGTATGTTGTGGATTATGGATGCATCAATCAACGTCACTATGGAACCTTTTAGAGCACTTGTAGGCGATAACCTGCCAGAAAAACAACGTGCTACGGGCTATGGCTTGCAAAGCTTTTTTATTGGTATTGGTGCGGTATTAGCCTCAGCACTACCATGGATGATGACCAATTGGTTTGACGTAAGTAATACCGCTGCGCCAGGGCAAATCCCTGAATCTGTTAAATATTCATTTTATTGGGGTGGGGTTGTGTTGCTAGTTGCAGTTCTTTGGACAGTTATGCGAACCAAAGAATATAGCCCTGAGCAATTAGCTGCTTTTGAAAATAAAACTGCCAAACCAACGAACACAGTATTAGTAGATATCAACTTCAATAAAGGTGCCATTACTTTTGTGGTGCTAGGTTTAGCAACCCTTGCATTAGTAATGGGTTTATCGCTTGAAAAAGAGTTATACCTACTTGCTGGTGGCTTACTAGCGTTTGGTATTGTGCAGTGGATAGCAAGCGCATTAAAGGCTGCTAACAAAATACAAGGCGGTTTTTACCAAGTAGTACAAGATGTATTTACCATGCCAGAGGCAATGAAGCAGCTTGCTTGGGTGCAGTTTTTTAGCTGGTTTACGTTATTTGCTATGTGGATATACACCACAGCCGCAGTAACAAGCTTTCATTACGGCAGCAGTGACGCAACAAGTAAAGCCTTTAACGATGGGGCTGATTGGGTCGGTATTTTATTTGCAGCTTACAATGGCTTTGCGGCTATTGCTGCTATGTGTATTCCGTTTTTAGTTAAAAAAATGGGATTAAAAGGCGCGCATTGCTTTAACTTATTACTAGGCGCATTGGGCCTTGCGAGCTTTATGTTTATAACAGATCCAAAAATGCTCCTTATTCCAATGATAGGCGTTGGCTTTGCATGGGCTTCTATTTTATCGCTTCCTTATGCAATGTTAAGTAATGCACTACCGAGTAACAAAATGGGCGTGTATATGGGTATTTTTAACTTCTTTATTGTTATACCGCAATTGCTTGCCGCTAGTATTTTAGGGCTTATTTTACGACACGTATTTTCTAATCAGCCTATTTACGCATTATTAATTGGTGCTGCATCATTCGTTGTTGCTGCAATTGCTGTAATGCGCGTTAAAAATTCAAACTAAGGGTCACACAATGAAAAAATATAACCTTATTACCACCGCTCTTTTAACTTTGGGTTTAACAGCCTGTGGTGCACAAAATACGAATAACGAAAATATTGACGCTACAGTTTCAGTCGCTCCTGGCGCACCAGGTGCTGAACCATTTTGGGCTTACGCGGGTAAAACCGGAATTGGTACTTCTTTTGAGCAATACCAAAACGGCCAGTATAATGACAACGCTGCGACAGGTGAAGTATCAAAAGTATGGTTTTCAATTGCTAAAGGTATGATCACCGAAACTATGTTTGGACTCATTCACCAAGCACAAATCAAAGATATGCAGTTTGTAGTAACCGGTAAAGACTTTACAGTCACTGAAGCTGACGACTTAGACGTTACAATTGATTACTTACATAAAGACGATAAAGGTAGACCACTATCGCTTGCTTACAAAGTAACAAGCACAGATAAGCAAGGACGTTTTACCCTCGAAAAACACATATTCACCGATCCAGGCGGACAAACATTGTTTGTACGCAGTATTTTTAATACATCACTTAAAGGCGTGAAAGCGTATGTTGCTGTTAACCCTTATATAAACAACAACGGCTTGGGTGATTTTGCAAAAACCACTGAGCAAGGCTTAGTAGCATGGGAAGATGATAATTTTTTAACGTTGCAATCATCTACGCCATTCAAAATGCAAAGTGTAGGCTTTACAGGTGTGAGCGATGGCATCACCTCACTTAAAAAACAACACACACTAAGCAAAAAATATTCAAACACAGGCGATAAGGCCGGTAACGTCACTCTGCTGGCAGAGCTTGGCAGTATAAGTAGTAATACCACATTTGATTTAGCACTAAGTTTTGGTAAAACGCAGCAGCAAAGCCAACAACAAGGTGCACAGAGCTTATCTAAAGGTTATCAAAATGTGCTTGATGCCTACAACGGTAAAGGTGAAGCGCTAGGCTGGGAAGATTATCTACAAAGTCTTGAGCCATTAAACGCCATGGTTAATCAAACAGCAGATGACGGTAAGCTACTTTATACCAGTGCAATGGTGCTAAAAGCGCAAGAGGACAAAACCAATGCGGGTGCGCTCATTGCCTCACTTTCTAATCCTTGGGGTGAAACTGTTTCAGCCAAAGAGGGTTCTACTGGTTACAAAGCGGTATGGGTTCGTGATTTTTATCAAGTAGCTATGGCATTTATGGCCTTAGGCGATACAGCCACTGCAAAAACGGCCTTCGAATACCTTGAAAAAGTACAAGTTACTAGCAAAACCCTCGGTAACAATGGCGACACTGGCTGGTTTTTACAAAAAACACATGTTGACGGTGAACTTGAATGGGTAGGGGTACAGCTAGATCAAACGGCTATGCCAATTATGCTCGCGTGGAAGCTACATCAAGCAAACGTACTAAGTGATAACGAACTTAAAGATTGGTACGCACGCATGCTAAAACCGGCAGCTGACTTTTTAGTTAATGGCGGAAGAGCTAAAATTTTATGGAACGACATGCAAATCACTCCACCCGCAACACAGCAAGAGCGCTGGGAAGAGCAAAGTGGTTATTCTCCCTCTACAACGGCTGCCGTAGTTGCTGGCCTTATAACAGCCAGTGACATAGCAACACTCAGTGGTGATACTCAAAATGCAGATCGTTATTTAGCAACGGCTAAAAAGTACAACAGTGATATAGAATCGCAAATGTTTACCACCGAAGGTAATTTAAAAGGTGATAGCACCGATGGCGAGTATTTTATTCGTATAGGTCAAGACACCGACGCTAACTCTAATACTAAAATTAACGCCAACAATGGCCGTGAAGGTTTTAACAAAAAGCAGATTTTAGACGGTGGTTTTTTAGAATTAGTCCGCTATGGAGTAAGAAGTGCCAACGATTCAAGTATAGTTAAAACCCTGCCTGAGTATGACGACGAAACGCTTGAAGATAACTTACAGGTTAAATACAGCTTTAACTTTACCGATGGTAGCGGCACATTTGCAGGCTATCGCCGTTATGGCAACGACGGTTACGGCGAAGATGAAACCACAGGTACTAATTACGCCGAAAGCGGGAGCAACACTCCAGGCCAACGTGGTCGTGTATGGCCATTTTTTACAGGTGAGCGCGGACATTATGAAATAGCAGCTGCAAATGCAAATAATGCGCTTGATGATGCAAAACAAGCGGACATTAAAAATAGTTACGTAAAAGGTTTAGAGCAGTTTGCCAATAGCGGCATGATGCTACCGGAGCAAGTATGGGATGGCGTAGGCGTAAATAAAGCAGGTTATGAGTTAGGCGAGGGTACAAACTCAGCAACACCTCTAGCTTGGACACACGCAGAATATATTAAGCTTGTACGCTCACTCAGTGATAAACAAGTTTGGGATTATTATCCGGTGGTTGCCGAGTCTCTAAAAAAATAATATATAATACCAATTCGCTTAATTAAGTGATCTATTTTGAGGCAGGAAAAACGTGTTGATAGCTAGGCAAAAAATTCGCTATTTAGTTGTTCTAAATAAGAATTTTTTAACGCAGTTAGCGATACGTTTAGCCCCGCAAAATGATTAAGTATTATTGCGGATTGGTATAAAATGCTGTAGTGATTAAAAAAGGCTTCTAAATAAATTTAGAAGCCTTTTTATTATGTAGTAACTCGGTATTAAAACTAAAGAATTCTCTTCACAAAAATGAATGTCACCCTTTAATTATATTATTTGAGCCCACATTTATTATCAAACCACGATAATAACTCAGTATAAAACTCTTTTTTATGATCGTAAAAAAGCGTATCAGAAAAGTGATCGGCATCTTCTAGCTCAATATATTTAAAGTCTTTTTTGTACTTTTGAAGCTCAGATACGAAGTCTCTACTGTGTTTTACTGGAACACGACTATCTATATCACCATGTACAATCAGTATCGGAATATTTACTTTATTTACTTGCTCTACAGGAGAGACACCAGAAATAGTAGGGCGTTGTAAAATACTTAAAAAGCGATTTTCGTTAAGAGTTGCATTGATACGACTCAAATCACTTACACCCGCACCGGCAACAACACATTTATATATGTTGTTTTCACGCATAGATGCAGCAAATGCAGCATAACCGCCATAACTCCAACCAAATAAAGCAAGCTTATCTTTTGTTGCTAAGCCTTTATCGATCAAATACTGCGCGGCATCGTCTAAATCATCTTGTTTTTTCAAGCCCCAGTTATTATCACCTGCTATCCAATGCTCTAAACCGTAACCAGTAGAACCACGATAGTTTGGTTGAATAACAACGTAACCATGATAGGCGAGTAACTGCGCCCAATCATCAAAAACAATAGAGTCGCGCACCCAAGGACCACCGTGAGGGAGTACTATTGCGGGGTAAGGACCTTTAGTCGCAGGAATTGTTACATACGCTTTTATTTTGCGTCCATCTCTTGCTTTATAAGAGATATATTTAACGGATCCTAGTTTACTTTTATCAATAAACGGAAGTCGATCACCAATTTTGGTTAACTTCTGTTTATTAGTAACAATGTAATAGCTGCCTGGGTTATCGTCAGCAGATACTCTCACTACTAATACATTATCGTTATCAGAACTACTAATGATTTGCACGAACTTATCTTTAAATAAAGAAGCAACAGATTCGTTAAGTGCTTGAAGGTTAGGATCTGTGAAATAAAACTTAGGTTGCTTGGTGGTATAGCGAAAGCCTTGTAAAGTACCGTCTGTATCAAGTATAACACCGTCGGTATCTACCGATTTAAGGCCAAATTGGCGTTCAGAATACTGACCTGTTTTAATATTGTAAATATAAATGCCAGTCGTATTTTCGCCTAAGTTGGCGTTAACATAAACTTCGTTAGGATTACTTTTTGCGAACCCTAATATCTCAAAATTTTCACGCTTTTTAGGGCTAACTTGCTTAATTACTTTCCAATCATCATTGCCTTTATCTCGGGCATAATAATCGATTGCGTTATCAGACTTATTCCAACCTTGGGCTATTCTTATTTCACCATCGTAGTCAGAAACAAACGAGCCTGATACTTTTTCATTTCCGCGCATTACAGTAACGCTTCGTCCAGTATTAATATTAAAGCGCACTACATCTGGAATGTAGTTATTATTAATATCAACCTCTACTAATACTTCATCTTTTTTGTCAGGAAGTATATTTATTATATTAAATTGAATATTTCGTTTTTTCTTAAATGGCAATAACCAGTCGCCTTTACCATCTGCATCAGTTATTGCAAACTTATTAACCCAATACTTGCGACTACCATCTTCTAGTATTTGTCTAAACATAACGCCAATTTTTTCATCGTTTAACCATACGATGGAAGATATCAGCATTTTATCAGCGCCCAACCTTACGGGGTCTGCTTCTAGGTTATTTGGATCTCTTATCTCAATTATATAGTCACCATTTTTGGTAGTGGCTCTTAAAATAGCAAGCTTCTTACCATCAGGTGATGCTACAACACTACGGATAGCCGATGACATTGAAAAAGCATCGATACTGCTCATTTGTGTCGCATCTTCAGTTTCGCTATTAGCGAAAGAAGATAGGCTTAGTAAGGTAAATCCTACTAACATTCTTTTTTTAAGTTTCATTTTTATTCCCTCAAAAAAAATGGCCTAAAATTTTAGGCCATCTGGATTGAATATATACTCAGCCAATTCTAATTAAAAAGAAGCTGTAAAACTGATGTATGGGCTACGTCCTGAGGTATCATAACCAACACCTAGAGGGATGTTAGTATTTGAGAAAGAACCATTTGGATCTACTTTTGGTGGAGCTTCATTAAATACGTTACGTACACCAAAGTTCACTTTATAAGCATCGTTAGACCAAGTCATACCAATGTTATGCACAAAGTAGTCATCAGTGAAACCTACAGGGCGACATTTAAGTGGAGCACCATTTGCGTCAGTTAAACCACGACAACCTGCAGTACCTTCTTCGAATTCACCTAAATCATCTTCATCTTCACGACCTTTACCGATGAAACGTGTTTCCCAGTTAAATCTAAAATCAGAATATTTAAGTTGTAAGCGTGCTGTACCGCGCCATTCTGGTGAATCTGGCTCACCCATATTGTCATCAATAGTACCAAGTACATCAAAAACTTGCTCTGTCATGCGCGTAGCTTGAAGGTCTAGTGTAATACCTAAGTTTTCTTCTGCAATTACCGTATCTGTTTCAAAGTAGATATTGTAATCAAAACCTTTAGATGAGATTAAACCAATATTGATAAAGCTAGCATCAACTAAATCAATTTGACCATTTTCGTCACGCCCTATACGGCTACAGAAAGCATCATTACCATCAGCAGAATAACACTGACCAATACTGTAGAAAGCACTTGGCTCTGCAATACTATTTGTTACTTCAATATCAAAACGAGTTAATGACATTGTTAAATCAAATGCATCAGTGAACGGTTGTTCAAAGATAAAACCGTATGTTTTAGCCACTGATGTTTCAGCACTAAGCTCAGTTGTACCGCCAGTTTCAATCTCAGCGCTATAAGTTCCAGTATATGAATCAGTCCCACCTTGACCTAAACCAAGAGTAGTTGGATCAATACCTGATGCTTGACAAGCGTTTAGTACCGCTGTATCACGTGTTTCTTCAGCCGCATTATATGTAGCTGCTGAACCTGGGTTCAATGGGTCTATATTACGAGCATCTTCCGGAACAACACATGGATCGGCAACTGTATTAAAACCAGACGTACCGTTTAAGAAACGTTCACGTAAGTTTGGCGCTCTATAAGAAGTACCTTTTGTAGCACGAAGAGTAAACCAATCAACAGGACGGTAGATAGTTTTAAGACTATAAGTTGATTCAGCATCGTAGAAAGATTCTTCAGAAACACGGCCAGAAGCTGTAAATGTAAGTTCTTCAGCACCTTTAACTCCTTTAAGTAAAGGGAAGTCAACTTCTGTGAATATTTCTTTTAGATTACGAGAACCATCAGCGCCTTGGTCAGCAAAGTAGCCCCATAGTAGGCCTTGAGATGCTGCAGCATTTGGATTTGATTCAATCTCATCACGACGATATTCAATACCAACGATACCTGCAACAGTTTCGTTATTCCATGGTAGTGCAAAGAAGTCACCACCCATGAATGCATTAAAAACAAACTGGTTTACTTTAGTTTCGATGTCGCGATCAATAAATAAATAGGCCGCTTCTTCAGGTGAAAGCGTACCGCCGCCTTCTTGGTAAATACTGTCTGCAAATAAATTAACAGGAACACATCCATCAGAACCGGTACCACAGGTAACAGTCCCATCATCATTAAGAACAGCGGTTTCTAATGAGTTAATTAAGCGCTCTTCATCAATACCAACACGGTGGTCAGTACCTTTAGATGCGCTGTACGATACAGACGCGTCGTAGTACCAATTGTCTAAACCAATGTTTTCAAACATGCCGAGGTTACCAGTAACACCAGTAACTAAACGATATTGTGAAACTTCAACCTCAGTTTGATCACGGTCACCACGAATGTTGATGATTGGCTGAACGGCTTCAGGTCCACCAGGGCCCACACCTAACACGCCAAAACAGTCAATACCGTTTGTACCACAAGGGTTATACGGATTTGATGCCGCTACTTGTTGGAATATTTGTGCACCAGGGCTAAAAATTGGTGATTTACGACTCGCATATAAACCTTCGTAGTAGAAAGTTGTATCGTTATCATCTTGGAAGTTATATTCACCATTAAGCATTAGTGAGATACGTTCATTTTTACTTCTGTAATCACCGCTTTTGTAGTAATCCGATTGTTGGAAAGCGTATAGAGGGTCTTGGAAGTCAACGTCACGGAAACCATCGCCGTTACCATCAACAAATACACCATCATTAATACCATCGCCATCGAAATCGCCAGCTACCCATGAAGGTAAAAATCCTTCAAGACTTGATGGTACAGTTGATTCGCTGAAGTTTGGAATACCAGTGTTTGTAAAGTTAGGAGTGTAATAAACACTACCAAAGAAAGAAGGTACGCTAATGCGGTTTGTTAGAGGGAAAATGTCACATGAATCTTCACCGCTTGCTACAGGACCATAGCCACTGTTTCGCGTTACGATACTGCCATCTTCAGCTTCCCAAATACGCTCTTCACACCCTTTAACAAAAGGGTTGCCAGATAAAGATTGAGATTTTTGTTCTGAATATTCAACACCTACAGTGATAAAGCCATTATCCATGGTTTTACCCCACATACCCGAAAGTACAGTTTCTTCACCACCTTCACCTTTAGGTTGACGATAAGATGCATCAACAATGAAGCCTTCCACATCTTTTTTCAATATTACGTTAGCTACACCAGCTACCGCATCAGAACCATAAACTGTTGATGCGCCGTCAAATAAATTCTCTACACGCTCAATCATTACGCCAGGTATTAAATTTAAATCAGGAGATGTTGGTGCGCCACCAACGCCTGCAGGAGCCATTCTTCGGCCATTAATAAGTACAAGAGTTCGCTCTGCACCCAAACCACGAAACCCGATTGTTGCAGCGCCCGGACCGTTATCTAGTACAAAACCACCAAATGTATTATCTATTTGAGCACCAGCCGCTTGGCTAGTTGATTGCAGCATTGAACCTGCATCAAATAAACCCATTTCACGAGATAAGTCACCGTTGATAATTTGAATTGGTGATGCATTAGAAAATTCAGCTTTTCTTATACGTGAGCCTGTTACAACTATTCGTTCAGGTGCTTCTTCTTCTAATTCCACGTCTGAATTTAAGTCATTTTCTTGAGCCAGCGCGTTAGGCGCTAAGGCTACAGAGCCTAGCAATAAGGAGTATCTTATTGCATTTGATAGAGCTTTAGTTTTAAACATATGTAGATCCCTGAGGTATTATTGTTATTTAAGCTATAAAATTAGAAGGTAAGATCATAGCGGCACAATAAATTTACATTAAGGAAACAAAATAGTAAATATGGTTAACGAGTGGCCGTAGTTAAGTAGGCAGTAATTGGTGTTTATTTAACTAAAAAATATAATTTTTTAGGTGCTATTTTCTTTAATTTATTGTTTTTATTGGTTTTATGTTATTTGTAAATGAATGTGAACAGATTTGAGCGGGTATTTACAAAAAGCGAAAGCTCAGATTCACCTTTTAGGAACAAAAAATTGGAAGTAATAGTGTACTTTGTATTTCTTAACCACGTATTAGCTCTGCAACAGAGGAGTTTCGTTCTATTGTAGTCAGGGAGTCAGATAACTTGCAATGGTTATGCTATTAAAGCCGACTAACGCAAGATCTTTTGTTACTTTAATATTAGCCTTTTTAAGCACATATATAGTGCCGATATAATTAACTCGCTTGCAGCAAATAAGGAGTTTAATTTTACGTTACGTTACTAGCAAGTAATGCGCTAAGTGATGAAAAAAGCTAATATTAAAATAATCATGTAAAAGAGCTAAGTGAGAGCATAAACTCAGCTACACCTAAAGTTTGGATATATGCAAAATATATTAAGCAGGTAAGTTTACTCTGTGGTAAACGAGTTTGGGATCATTATTTGGTGGTTTCCGCGTTGTTTTAAGTAATGGTTTTGAAATTATATGACATAAAAAAAGATTTTACTTAGGCGTTTTTTTTCTAAATTAAATTCCGTTTTTTGCAACGGTATAGGGTTTGTGAAGTGTGGTGTGAATATTTATGCTAATTAAGTGGGATAGTATTTTGGTAGGATTTTTAAGTGAATTGTATAAGGGTTGTCTTTTAATGGTGTTTATGGCGCTGTTTTTATAAATAATGGAGCCTGCTTTTTATTCATTTTGTTAGTTTTGCAAACAACTAGCAATGTAAATTATATGTTTGTTTTTTTTGCTTTTATTTTGTTTTTTGGTTTTATCCTTGGTTTTTTGTTAATTTATTGTTTTTTATAGTGATTTTCCTGTTAATTGCTGTCTCATTTTGTTGGCAAGTTTGTTTTTATTGTGTTATTAATTTGTTTCCCCTTATAGATTAAGGGGGGATTAAATACTTTAAATAAGTAACCGTTATATAAAGTATTTGATGAAATACATAAAAAATAAAAATCTAATTATCTAGGGATAAATCAAAAATGAACCATAATTTTTCTAAGACCTTTAAACGCTCATTCACTGCCGCAGCAGTTGCAATGACGTTAAGTGCGGCAATGCCTGCAATGGCAGATAACGTTAACGGCGCTATCAAAGGTAGCTTAACGGCTCAGTCAGGTGTTTCACTAGCGGGTGCATCAATAACAATAACAGATGACACGAAAGGCTATTCAAAAACGCTTATTGCAGATTCGAACGGCGAGTTCGATCTAAAACAGGTACCAGTTGGTAAATATAATATTGTCGTTTCTCAAGCTGGTTTTGACCAAGCTCAAGTTAAAGATGTGGTTATAGGAGTTGGTAAAACAGCTCTTATTGAAATTCCACTAACTACAGGTAATATCGAAAGAATTGCTGTTGTAGGTGGTTCTATTCGCGCAATAGATGTTTCTGCATCAGAATCTTCATTAAACATTAGCTCTGAAGAATTAGAGCTACTACCAATATCTCGCTCAGTAACTTCAGTAGCATTGCTTGCGCCTGGCGCAACTGAAGGGGACAGTCGTTTTGGCGACCAAGCTTCATTTGGTGGTGCTTCTGTAGCTGAAAATGCTTATTACGTGAATGGTCTAAATATGACTAATTTCCGTAATGGTCTTGGTGGTGCAACAATCCCATTCACAGCGTACGATAGCTTCCAAGTTAAAACAGGTGGTTATTCTGCAGAATTCGGGCGTACCACTGGTGGATTAATCTCATCAGTTACTAAGTCTGGTTCTAATGATTTTCACTTTGGTGTTGAAACGATTTATTCATCTGACTCGTTAAGCGAGCAAGCTCCTAACTCACTTTACAAGCAAAATGATCGTTGTGAAGATGCAGACGGGCATTGTATTGGTGATTTATATGTTAATAACCAAGACGACTACGACAATTCATTTGAAACAAGTATTTATGCTTCAGGTGCGATAGTTGAAGACACATTATTTTTCTATGGTATTTATACTGCAAGAGATAATGACTACGAATACGGTAATGCGTCTCAAACAGATTTAACAGTTGAAAAAGATGATGACCCATATTATCTAGCTCGTTTTGATTGGAATATTAACGAAGATCATCAACTAATGCTTTGGGGCTTTAGTGATAAACGAACTTATTCAGAAAAAACAATTTCAGATCCTGAAGGAAATGGTAATTATACTGAAGATGGTGGTACAGCTTATCACAAGCGAGGCGGTGAAAGTTTTGCTGTTCGTTACACTGGTAACCTGACGGAAGATTTAAGTATGTCAGCAATGTATGGCCAAGTTAAATTTTCAGAAACTGATTACTCAGACTTTGATGATTGTCCTACAGGTTATGATGCCGATTTAGGTGAGGATACTACGTGTTATGTAAACTTTACCGTTGGTGAAAATGAAGATAAACGTGAGCAATTGCGCGTTGACTTTGATTACTACCTAAACGATGAGCATACGCTAAAATTTGGTTATGATTCTGAAACTAATACAGCTGATTCAACAACACAAAACTCTGGTGGCGTTTACTACTATTATCGTACATACGAAGAAGGCGCTAGATTGGCTAATGGTTATGTCTTACCTGAAGAAATGAAGACAACACGTGTACGCGATTATAAAAATGGCGGTTCGTTTGAAGTAGAAAACTGGGCTATTTATATTGAAGATCAATGGTCGGTTACAGAAGATTTAACATTAACACTAGGTCTTCGTAATGATAGTTTTACTAACTACAATGCAGATGGCGAAGAGTTTGTTTCTATCGATAACCAAATTGCCCCTCGCTTAGGTGGTTCTTGGGATATTAATGGAGATGGCGATAGTAAGTTGTTCTTCACTGCTGGTCGTTATTACCTACCTGTAGCAGCTAATACTAATATCCGTTTAGCTGGTGCAGAGACTTATATTCAAACATGGTATGCATATGAAGGCTTAAACGCAGACGGTACTCCTGTTGGTTTAGGTACTCAGCTAGGTGATCCTGCTATTTCTAATGGTGGTGACGGTACTGCAAAACCATCAAATACATTATCTGATAAAGATCTTGAACCAATGTATAACGATGAGTATATGATTGGTTATCAAGCAGCAATTAATGATGATTGGTCATGGGGTATCAAAGCAACTTACCGTGTTTTAGGTAATCAAATTGATGACGGTTCTTATATCTTTAGTGATGAAAATGGTGAATACTTAGGTGAAAACTGGTTCTTATTCAATCCAGGTAATGGTGCTACTTTCAATTTCGATCTTGATGGTGACGGCACCACTGAAGAATATAGCTTTAGTGCACAAGAGTTAGGTTACCCGGAAGCTAAGCGTAAATATGCATCAGTTGATTTAACATTAGAGAAAACATGGGATCAGGTTTGGTCTTTAAAAGCTCTATACACGTGGTCTCACAACTATGGTAATACAGAAGGTTTTGTTAAATCTGATAATGCTCAAGATGATGCTGGTCTTACGCAAGATTGGGATTACCCTTATTTAATGGATGGTGCTAATGGTAATCTACCTGCAGATCGTCGTCATAACATCAAAATTTATGGTGCTTTTGCTGTTACAGAAGACTTCTTAATTGGTGCTAATGTAAATATCGCATCTGGACGTCCTTGGACTGCGCTAGGTCAAGGTTATACTCCAGACCCTGATCAATACGTATACGGTGATACTTACTATGTAGGTGACAAACGTTTCCCTCGTGGCAGCATGGGTACTACACCATGGACAGCACGTTTAGATCTTAACTTTACTTATAATCTTCGCTTTAACGATCAGAAAGTTCGTTTAGCTATGGATATATTTAACGTATTTGATGCTGCTACTGAAACTCGTTACGACGAAGCTGCAGAAATAGCTGCTGGCGATGGAAATGCTACATTTGGTTTAGCTCAGGCTTACCAGTCTCCTCGTAGAATTCAATTATCAGCGTCTTACGATTTCTAACAACTTGTTAGTATGAGTTAAAAGTTGTTTAATAAAAAAGCCTCGTTAGAGGCTTTTTTTTATCTAAATTTTGAATTTTTGTGAGATATGAATACATCAGAAAGAAAAGTGAAATGAATAGATAAAAAGATACTGAATAAAATTTAAGTAGTTGTAACTGCCAATTAAAATGGTTTGTTAATTCTGCTTTATTTTATCAGGCAGGCTCAGCTTGACCTTCTAGGAATGAGAATAGGAGCTAATAGGGTACTTTGTACTTCTTCACCACGTATCAGTTTTAATAAGTTCTCTACAAGCATTTGCCCAGCAACAGTGGTGTTTTGCTCTATCGTCGTCAGCGGTGGGTTTACATAACTAGCAATGGCTATGTTATCAAAGCCGACTACCGCAACATCTTTTGGTACGTTGATATTTGCTTCTTTAAGCGCACGTATAGCGCCAATAGCGATTAAGTCGCTTGCGGCAAATAAGGCGTTAAATTTAATATTATTAGCGATAAGCGAACGAGTGGCGTGATACCCAGATTCTTCCGTAGATATAGCATTAGCCATTTTACGTTCGTTTATTTTTACGTTGTTAGCCAATAGCTCATCTTTAAAGCCCTGAAAACGACTAAAAAATTCGGGGCTATGATCAGATGCATCACCAATAAAAGCGCAATCAGTTCTGCTGTGAGCAATAAAGTGCTCAGCGGCAAGCTTACCGCCACCGTAGTTGTCACAACAAACAGTTAAATCTGGGCGATTATCTACCGTTGCACCCCAACAAACAAACTTGGTGTTTTGTTCAAGTAAGGTATTAAATTTTGGTTGGTAATCAATGTAATCGCCATAACCGAGTAAAATAATACCATCGGCTCTGTGGCTATCTTCATAGTCTGCTTGCCAATCAGCGCTGGCCGATTGAAATGATACTAATAAATCGTAACCTTCTTTAGCGCAAGCACGGGTAATGCTGCCAAGCATGGCTAAAAAGAACGGATTAATTTGTGACTCATCAGAAGTAGGGTCTTCGAAAAGAAGTAATGCTAGCGTACTGCTTTGCTGAGTTCGCAAGTTGCTGGCATTTTTATCAACTTTGTAATTAAGTTTTTTAGCTATATCGAACACACGCTTACGTGTTTCTTCGTTAACAAGATGGCTGTTACGTAAAGCGCGAGATACAGTTGATTGAGATACCCCTGCATAGTGGGCAATATCAAATGAGGTGGCTTTACCTTTCATTGTTACAACTTAATTAAATTGATAAATAATTGTGTCATTTTCGTTTATTAATGAATAATTTCAAGCTTTTTGTGAATTAACGTATATTTTTATTGATAAATTCATGACACCGGTGTCATAATGTCAGTGTTTTATCATTTTGTTGTCAAAACGTATTCGCTGTCAATATCTTTTATAGACAGCATTTTTTACTGTGATAGCTACTTTGAGGTGATAGCTCAAAGTATAAATAACAATGGTATACCATTGTAAAATAATAAGCACGAGTCGCTTAACAAAAGAGATAATACTATGAGCCTAAACTCTTCTGCCCAATTTGATCCCATCTTAGTTGCTGATGTTGGCGGCACTAATGCCCGCTTTGCTTTAATAACTGGTTTTAATGAAGACACTAACCAATTTGTAATAGAGCACATTAATATATTCCCTAGTGCTAATTTTGGTTCACTTGAAAGTGCGCTAGAACAATATTTACAAACAGTTTCGCATATTACCCCTAAACGCGCATGCTTAGCCGTTGCAGGTCCAATAAAAGCTGGGCAGGTACACTTAACCAATTTAGGTTGGCATTTTAGTGTTAGTGAATTTAAAGCACACTTTAATTTACTTCAACTAGAAGTCATTAACGATTTTGCTGCTTTTGCGTACGCTGCTCCTTACTTAGATCCTACACAAAATGTAATTGTTAAATCAGGTCAAGCTGATGACAATGCAAACATTGGTGTTATAGGCCCAGGTACTGGTTTTGGTGCTGCATGTTTAGTAAGAACATCGCAATCTACCGCTGTTTTAAGTTCAGAAGGTGGGCACATATCACTTGCACCCGTTAATGAACTCGATACTTTATTATTAAATGAATTACGTAAAGACCACCCCCACGTTTCTATCGAAACTGTATTTTCAGGACCTGGCATAACGCATTTATATAAAGCGATGTCTGCGGTTAAGGGTGTAACAGCTAAAAATTTAGATGCAGCGCAAATTAGTAGCCTAGCAAATAGCGGTGAATGTGATGTGTGTGATGCAACGCTAAACCAGTTTTGTGATTGGATTGGCAGTGTAGCTGGCGATTTAGCTGTTGTTTACGGGGCTCTAGGTGGACTATTTATCGGCGGTGGAATACTGCCTCGAATGCAAGCAAGACTTCTAGAAAGTCGTTTTGTTGAACGATTTTCGCAAAAGGGTATTATGTCGCAGTACGCAGGGCAAATTCCTGTAACACTTGTAACACAAGATAATATTCCACTAATTGGTGCCGCAGCGTGTTTGCACAACAGCAAATAAGGAGCTTTCCTTGTTCGCATTTGGAAAAATAGAGTGATGAAAAAAGTAACAATAAACAGTGTGGCAAGTCATGCTGGTGTTTCTAAAAAAACCGTATCACGCGTTTTAAATAACGAGCCTAATGTTAGTGCTGCAACCCGAGAAAAGGTGCTTGCGGTATTTAAAGAACTCGATTATACCCCAAACCCAATTGCACGAGGGCTTGCACAAAATCGTAGCTTTATTATTGGCTGTCTTTACGATAACCCAAGTAAAAGCTACATCACTCGCGTGCAAACGGGTGCTCTAGAAGCATGCAAAGAAAATAATTATAATCTATTGATACACCCCTGTGAGTTTCGTGGTGATGCCCTTATAAATAATATTGAGCAATTACTGCAGACTTCTCGATTAGATGGCATTGTGCTAACACCTCCTTTTGGTGATTTTGCTGAGCTGGCTTCTTTTTTAAAATCTAAAAAAATTCCTTACGCAAGAGTTGCATCAGCTTTACTTCAAGATGATTCTATTTCAGTTCGTAGTAATGATGAACAAGGCGCATTTGAAATTACTGAGCATCTAATTAGTCTTGGGCATAAATCTATAGCGTTTATTAAAGGGCACCCGGATCACAGTGCCACGCAACAACGCTTTAAAGGCTACAGGCGTTCACTTGCAAGCCATGGAATAGAGTTTGATGAGCGCTTAGTAGAGGAGGGTAACTTTAGTTATCACTCAGGTGTAGATAGTGCACGCAGTATTTTAGATTTGTCCCCTAGGCCAACAGCTGTATTTGCATCCAACGATTACATGGCGGCAGCGGTATTAAAATTAGCTACCCAGCGCCAATTAAAAGTGCCTGATGACATTTCAATAGCTGGTTTTGATAATGCACCCATTGCGCGTCATATTTGGCCTGGTTTAACAACTATTGCACAACCGGTTGAAGAGATGACTAAACAGGCCGTAACTCAACTTATTTCACACATAGCTCAACCACAAGAAAAGCCTTATCAGGTAACACTTGAGTCGCGCTTAATTACACGCGAGTCTACCTCTGCGATAAAATAGTGAGTTAAAAAAACTTTCACAGTAGCCCGAATATGAGTGACGCTTATTTGGGCTTTTTTTTGCTCTGAACTTGCTAAAATATACTTTGTGCCTAAAAATCAATTAGGTCATTATTCGGTCATGTTAAAATATTAAACTATTTTTGTTACCCGGGGTTGACACCGGTGTCATTGCTATGCGTTAATACAGTGACACCGGTGTCAGGGCTGTTGTGAGAGGCTCCCTGGTAGCGTACCTTTGAACGGGTAAATCAAAGATGCTCAGTACAGTTATTTACGTGGAGTCTGTAGTTGCTACTGAGCCTTTATCCTCTAACTAATAGAGATGAGTTAAATTATGTTACATCCTCGTATCCAAGAAGTTACCCAGCGCGTTATCGAACGCAGTAAAAATACCCGTCAAGATTATTTAGAACGTATTTCGCACGCAAAAAAACAAACAAGAGTTCGTGCCGGTTTAGGTTGCGGAAATATAGCCCATGTTATGGCTGCATGTAGCAGTGATGACAAAGCGCGCTTAAAGGCTGATGAGCAGCCAAATCTTGCTATTATCAACTCATATAACGACATGCTTTCGGCTCATGTGCCATACAAAGATTACCCAGATTTAATTAAAGACATTGCAACAAAATTCGATGCTACAGCACAAGTTGCTGGTGGTGTTCCTGCAATGTGTGATGGTGTTACGCAAGGGCGTGACGGCATGGAGCTTTCGCTTTTTTCTCGTGATGTAATTGCTATGTCTACGGCAATATCGCTTTCACACGATGTGTTTGATGGCGTTTTTTGTTTAGGCGTTTGCGACAAAATTGTCCCGGGTTTATTAATTGGTGCATTGTCGTTTGGTCATTTACCTGTGTTCTTTTTACCAGCAGGTCCAATGCAATCAGGTATTCCTAATAAAGAAAAAGCACGTATTCGTCAAAAATTTGCACAAGGTTTAGTAAGTCGCGAAGACTTATTAGAGGCTGAAAGCGCGTCTTATCACAGCGCAGGTACTTGTACGTTCTACGGTACTGCAAACTCAAATCAAATGTTAATGGAAATAATGGGCTTACACCTTCCTGGTAGCTCGTTTATTAATCCTTACACTGAGCTTCGCGATGGTCTTACAGGTAATGCTGTAGAAACCATGCTTAAGCAGCTTACAGATGATAAAGAAAGCCCGTGTTTAGCCGATGTGATCAGCGAAAAAACGATCATAAACGGTTTAGTCGGCTTGCTTTCTACAGGTGGTTCTACTAACCATGCTATTCATATTGTTGCGATAGCAAAAGCGGCGGGCATTCAGGTTACGTGGAAAGACATGTCTGATTTATCAGAAGTTGTACCACTACTTACACGTATTTACCCTAACGGCTCAGCTGATGTAAACCACTTCCAAGCAGCTGGCGGTATGGGTTTCTTAATGCGAGAGCTAGCAAGCGCTGGTTACTTACACACAGATGTTAAAACAATGCTAGGCGATGGTTTAGCACCTTACATGACAGAGCCACGTTTAGATAAAGACGATAGCCTGATCATGAGCAACTCAACGGGCCCAACTAAAGTAAAATGGGTAGATTGCCCAGCAAACTCACATGATGAAGAAGTACTTCGCCCAGTGAGTAACCCTTTTAGTAAGCAAGGTGGTCTGCAACTCCTAACGGGTAACTTAGGTAAAGCTGTTATTAAAGTGTCAGCTGTTGCTATCGAACATCAGGTTGTTACTGCTCCTGCAAAAGTATTTAGCTCACAAAGTGCTCTGCAAGATGCATACACGCGTGGCGAATTAAACCAAGACTTTATTGCCGTGCTAAAAGAGCAAGGCCCTAAAGCTAAAGGTATGCCAGAGCTACATAAATTAACGCCAGTAATGGCAACGCTTCAAGATGAAGGCTTTAAAGTAGCCATTGTTACTGACGGTCGTATGTCGGGTGCATCAGGTAAAGTACCAGCTGCTATTCACTTAGCACCAGAGGCAGTCGAAGGCGGCGTTATTGCTAAAATCCGAGAAGGTGATTTAGTGACACTTGATGCGCCAAACGGAATATTAAAAGTACACGTTAGCGACGAAGAACTTGCTAAACGTGAAGCAGAACTTAGCCTGCCAAGTGCAACATTTGGTACAGGACGTGAATTATTTACTGGATTTAGAAATATCGTAAGCAGTGCCGATTTAGGCGCGAGTGCTTTTGGACTTGAATAAATATTAGCCATACTGGGTAATGAGGAACAAGTAATGAGTATTGAAAAAATCTTAGCATCGGCACCCGTAGTGCCAGTGGTTGTAATCGAAAAATTAGAAGATGCAGCACCACTTGCAAGAGCGTTATATAACGGTGGCTTAAAAGCCTTAGAAATAACACTACGTACACCTATTGCTGCAGAAGCTGTAAAGCTGATGAAAGCAGAAGTACCTGAAGCCTATGTAGGTACTGGTACGGTAGTAGATAAAGCAAGCTTTGATCTTTCGGTTGCCGCAGGTGCAGATTTTATGGTGAGTCCAGGTGTTAGCGATGAGCTTATTGCTTTGGCTAAAACATCAGATATACCATTTTTACCAGGCGCTGCAACTGCAAGTGAAGTTATGCAACTTGCGTCGCATGGTTTTAAGTATTTAAAATTCTTCCCTGCAGAAGCTGCAGGCGGAACAGCAATGCTTAAATCAATCGGTGGCCCGTTACCACATATTACTTTTTGCCCAACTGGCGGCATTAGCCTAGCAACTGCACCGAACTATTTAGCGCTTAACAACGTTATTTGTGTTGGTGGTACGTGGATGCTAGATAAACAACTAATTGAAAATAAAGACTGGCAAGCAATTGAAGCGCTTGCTCGCCAAGCAAGTGAACTTAAATAGGAGTCTAAAATGATTAATGTAGCAATTAACGGTTACGGCCGTATCGGTAGAAATGTTTTACGTGCACTTTATGAGTCAGCTCAAAACAGCGAAATTAAAATTGTAGCAATTAACGATTTAGCACCTGCTAACGTTAATGCACATTTAACGCAGTATGACTCAGTTCATGGTCAATTTTCTAAAAAAGTAACACTTGAAAATAACACCATGTTAATTGATGACGACGTAATTACGTTAACGCAAGAGCGTGACCCTGCAAATTTACCGTGGAAAGCACTAAACGTAGATATCGTTTTAGAATGTACTGGTTTTTTCACTAAACGTGATGACGCTGCTAAGCACATTACAGCGGGCGCTAAAAAAGTAATCGTTTCTGCTCCAGGTAAAGACATGGATGCAACAGTGGTTCATGGTGTAAACAGTGATGTAATTAACGCTGATAGCCAAATTATCTCAAATGCATCGTGTACTACTAACTGTTTAGCACCACTTGCAAAAGCAATTAATGACACAGTAGGTATTGAAAAAGGTAGTATGACAACGATTCATTCTTATACGAATGATCAAAACCTATCTGACGTATATCACCCAGATCTATACCGTGCTCGTAGTGCAACTCAATCTATGATCCCAACTAAAACAGGTGCTGCGGCAGCTGTTGGTTTAGTATTACCAGAACTTGCTGGTAAATTAGACGGTATGTCGGTACGTGTACCGACAATCAACGTATCTTTAGTTGATTTTACGTTTATTACTAAGCGCGATACGACTGCAGAAGAAATCAATGCAATCATGAAAGAAGCGTCTACGGGTTCAATGAAAGATATTTTACAATACAACGAGCTTCCGCTTGTTTCTATCGACTTTAACCATAACCCAGCGTCATCTATCTTTGATGCAACGCAAACTAAAGCCGATGGTAATCTAGTTAAAGTAATGGCTTGGTACGACAACGAATGGGGTTTCTCAAACCGCATGCTAGACCAAGTTAAAGCACTAGGTCAGTACTTATAATTGACCTTGTAAAAGTTTAGCTTTATCCAACCAAGCCACGCATTGCGTGGCTTTTTTGCGTTTGGTTTATCTGTATATTTGCAACTCAGACTATGGAGGGAACTATTTGTATTTTTTATACCCTGAATTTTGTTAATATGTGGGTGTATAAATCAATGGAATTTCGTTGTATGTAATCAACTCAACGAAGCAAGGGATAATAAAAATGATCAGAGCTTTATCACGAAAGGTATTTCGCACAAACCACCTTCAGATAGGTGAGGGCAACATAAGTGGCTACATAGCCTGTTTTTTAGCAATACTGAGTTGTTTAGGCGTATTAGCTTTTCACTTTCCCGAATACTTAACCACACCAGAACTGAGAAAAAGCTACAGCGTCGACTTTTTACGTCAGCTTATGTTCGCATCATTATTGGTCTCGGGCAGTTTAGGACTACTTAACTTTGTACGTAATACCAATAAGCGCTTAGGAGCTACAGCGTGGTTTTTTATTATATTGGCTATTATTTTTGGCGGACCAAATGTTGAGGTAAACGAGTTTGCCAGCGACACACCTTACATAGGACTCGATTGGTTTATTTTAGACTTACTCGGCTCAACACTCATATTTATTGTTATTGAAAAGCTGCTACCGCATCGGAAAGATCAAAAAATATTGCGTAGTGAATGGCGAGGTGATTTAAACCACTTTTTTGTAAATCATTTAATTATTGGTTTTGTATTACTTGTTACTAACCATTTTGTACATTATGGCTTTGGTTGGGCTGTATCATCTACAGTACAAGGTTATATAGAGCAAGCACCCTTTGTAGTGCAGTTGTTTTTAATAATACTTGTGGCCGATTTAATGCAGTATTGGGTGCATCGTGCTTATCACGAAGTCCCTTTGTTATGGCGTTTTCATGGCGTACATCACAGCGCTAAAGAAATGGATTGGTTAGCGGGCTCTCGCCAACATATTCTTGAAATACTGGTTACTCGCAGCTTAGTGCTCACGCCCATATTTGTACTTGGATTTTCACAGCAAATAATTAGTTTATACGTAATAATTGTGGGTTTGCAGGCTGTGTTTAATCATGCAAATGTACGTGTTAGATTTGGTTGGCTAAAATATTTTATGGTTACACCGCAGTTTCACCATTGGCATCATGCGTCAGATAAAGCCGCGATTGATCGTAATTACGCTGCGCATTTTTCGTTTTTAGATTATGCGTTTGGTACAGCTGTTAAAGGCCAAAAAGAGTGGCCAGAAGCATATGGTGTAGTCGGGGATTACATGCCGATAGGTATGCTAAAACAACAGGTTTATCCGTTTAAGCGCACTAAATAAATTCGAATGATCGAATAAATACACAATACAAACTAACAGGGAACAACGTGTTACACGTTGCTCCCTTTTAGAATTTATTTAATTAATACTGAGTCATATATTTAGCTCTTCTAATAACTCAGTAAATGTAGGTCTTTGATTTAATAAAGGTTGCATAGCACGTTTTGCCATATCGGACATTTTAACAAATAGCTCGCTTTGTCTATCATCGCCGGTTACCGTGCTTAATAAGTCTTCAATTAAACAGCCTAAAGCGCTTACTTCTATCAACTCTAGTTGCTTTTGCTGATACTCACTTAGCATCGTTAAATTAGTTGCAGCACCAAAGTCACCAAACAGAACGGCATGGTTTTGGTTAACCATAGTATTATGTGCATAAATGTCGCCGTGACTTACTTTACGAACATGCAAGTGATGCAGTGTACTTACCATTTGCTGTGTAATTCTTAAAATAGCTTGAGTTGAGTAATGGCAATCATTGTTAAATGTATCACGCGTACAGGTTTCAAGGCTTGGAGGCAGCCCTAAATTAGCAAAGCTTTTATCTATTAGCTCCATTACTAAACCTAGCTGATCACTTTGTTCTATGTAGGCAAGTACTTTAATTAAATTAGCGTGATCGCCTGCTTGTAAGCAGCAATTTACTTCATCAAGTGGGTAGCCGTCGCTGGTAATTGAACCTTTAAATAATTTAATCGCTACAGCGCTATCAGCAGCTTGTGCTAAATGAATAACGCCCGATGCACCTTGGCCAATAACATGACTAAGTGTGTAATCGTTAAGAGGTTTATTTTCTAAGCTGCATTTTGTAAGGCACTGGGCTTTATTAAAATCGTTACCGGCAAACGCAAGCCAAGCAAGTTTAGGCAATTCAAACAGCCAGTCGTCTACGTGTGTTAAGTTATTAGCAGAGAGCCTAACAAGCTCGAGGTTTTTACACTGCGCCATGCTACTTGGTAGTTGCTTAAGTTGATTGCCCGCAAGCGCGAGCTTTTTGAGCTGAGTAAATTGGCCAAAACTTTGTGGAAGCTCAGTAATATTATTGTCGGTAAGTATGAGCCATTCAATATTTTTTGGTAAACAATAATCGCCAAACTCAGTTATTTTACAGCCTTTAAATGCAACCATTATCAGAGCAGGGCATTTAGCTAAAACCGCAGGAATATGTTTAAACTGATTAAACGATAAAAATACTCGCTTAAGGCGTGCTAAACAGGCAAATTCATCAGGTAGTGTTGATAAATTATTATTTGATAAATCGAGTACTTCAAGCGTGTCAGCTAAGCTAAAAATTTCTTCAGGGAATGTGTTTAGCTCTTCTACTAATTGCAGGCGAGTAGCACCAACAAGTTTGCCACTTTTAAGCTCCGTAAGATTATTCATATATTTATACCACGTTCTAAAATGAAAAAGCCAACATAGCTGTTGGCTTAAAGTCGTTCTAACTTAGTTAACTAATTTTAGAATTGCGCGTTATGGTAAACGTTTTGTACGTCGTCGCAATCTTCTAGCATGGCTAAAAAGCGTTCCATAACTTCTACGTCTTCGCCTTCAATAGGCGTTTCAATTTGTGGCACAAAGCTAATTAGGTCTTCGTCAAATTCAGTCACGCCCATTTCTTCAAGCGCTGTACGTGTGTTGTTGTACTCTGTGTGAGGAGCAAAAACAGTGACTTTACCGTCATCAACTTCTACGTCAGTTACATCAACATCAGCCATCATTAGTGCTTCAAGTACTGCTTCGTCGTCATCACCGTCAAATACAAAAATAGCAAGGTGATCAAATAAATGTGAAACAGAGTTTTGAGCGCCAATTTTAGCATTTGCTTTAGTAAAGCAAACACGTACATCAGCAAAGGTACGTTTGTTGTTATCTGTTAAACAATCAACAATAATCATACAGTTACCTGGGCCGTAACCTTCGTAACGTGTTGCTGAGTAGTCTTCGCCGCCGCCGCCTTTTGCTTTGTCTATTGCGCGGTCAATAACGTGTGCTGGCACTTGGTCTTTTTTAGCGCGTTCAATTAAACGACGTAATGATAAGTTACCATCTGGATCTACACCGCCGTTTTTAGCACAAATATAAATTTCTTTGCCGTACTTAGAATAAACTTTAGTTTTAGCACCCGCAGTCTTAGCCATTGAATCTTTTTTGTTTTGGTAAGCTCTTCCCATCTGCGTTTCGCCTTAATATATGTAAATAATAGAATAAAATTATAATGCGTATTCTAAAGGTAAATGCATTCAAGGGCTAGTAAGTATTAAAGCCGATTAAAACTGTAGCGTTTAAAGTCCATCTAAAGTGCATTTTAGTGAGGAGATTATCGAGGGATTTTGACGTTGGAATTATATCTATTATTGTAAATTTAACTCAATAAAAAAGGCAACCTGTATAACAGGTTGCCTTACTAAGTAATAAAAAGTAAGTATTACTTACCAAATACGTACACGTTCATCTTCAGGAAGGTATAACTCATCGCCTGGTTTTACATCAAACGCTTTGTACCATGCATCGTGGTTACGCGGCGCTTGTGCTCTAAAGCGACCTGGGGCATGTGTGCCACCACGCAGTTGGTTAAGCATGCTTTGCTCAGTACGTTTTTCTTTCCATACTTGTGCCCACGCAAGGAAGAAACGCTGATCGCCAGTAACGCCGTCAATAACAGGCGCTTCTTTACCATTTAAACTTAGCTTGTAAGCGTGATAAGCCATCGACAAACCACCCACATCACCAATATTTTCGCCAAGGCTATTTCGACCATTAACAAAATTACCTTCAATTGGCTCGTATTTACTGTACTGCGCAGCCAGTTGATCGGCTTTTTTGTCAAATGCAGCGCGGTCAGCATCAGTCCACCAATTACGTTGCACACCGTTTTCGTCTGATTTTGAACCTTGATCGTCAAATCCATGACCCATTTCGTGACCAATTACAGCGCCAATACCGCCATAGTTTACAGCCGGATCGGCATTTGGATCGAAAAACGGCGGTTGTAATATCGCAGCCGGAAATACAATTTCATTAAACGAGCTATTGTAGTAAGCGTTTACGCGTTGTGGCGTCATGCCCCAGCGGTTACGGTCTGTTTTTTGTAGCTCTTTTTCAACACTTTCTGCGTGGAAAAACTCACGCATGTTTTTCACATTACCAATCAAATCGTTTTTAGTAATGCTTAAACCTTCATAAGACTGCCAAACATCGGGGTAACCAATTTTTGGTACAAATGCAGCAAGCTTAGCGCGCGCATTTACTTTAGTTGCATCACCCATCCATTCTAGATTATCAATACGTTCACCAAGGGCTGTTCGAAGGTTTTCAACCAGCTCTGACATTTGTTGTTTTGATGACTCAGGGAAGTAACGCGCTACGTATATTTTACCAATAGCAAAACCAAGCGAACTTGTGCCCGACATTTCACTTATTGCACGTTTCCAACGAGGGCGAGGCTCTTGCTGTCCGTTTAGTTCTTTACCAAAAAAAGCAAAGTTAGTATTAAATACGTCTTCTGATAGTAAACCTGCGTTACCGCTAATAGCGTGATACGTTAGGTAGTCTTTCCATACTGCAATATCTTCTTGATTGATTAGCTCAATCATCGCTTTTATTGGTTCAGGCTGAGATACATTTAACTGAGGTACTTTATAACCTGTTTGTGCAAAGTATAAATCCCAGTTAAAGCCAGGATAAGCAGTGCTTAAATCGGCACGTTCAACTTGGTTTAAGGTTAAATCGCGATTACGACGCTTTTCACGTGGCCAGTGACCTTGTGCAATTTTGGTTTCAAGATCAACAATTGCTTGAGCGCGCTCAGCGGTATTTTCGACTCCTGTAAACTCAAGCATGTCAGCAATGTGAGCTACATAAGCTGCACGTGTTTTAACAAAACGCTCAGCGTCTTCAAGGTAGTAAGAGCGATCTGGTAGGCCTAACCCACCCGCACCTAGTGACATTTCATATTTATTAGGGTCTAAGCGGTTAAACCACATACCGCCGCCAAAAGGGGCTTTATTACCGGTTAACCAAGACTTACCAAACATTTTAGCTAAATCGTCAGTCGACGATATATCATTAATTTCACTTAACAATGGCTTAATAGGCGCTACACCTAGTTTATTAAGTGTTTCGGTATCCATATAGGCATTGTAAAAATCAGCAACGAGTTTTTCTTCTGCGTTTAAATCTTTACGTGCGGCTATTTCTTCAATAATAGCTTTAACATCGTCTTCGCTGCGCTCAGCTAATCCTGAAAATGCACCGTAGCGGGTTTTATCTGCAGGCATTACGTAGTTGTCATACCACGTGCCACTGGCATACATAAAAAAATCATCGCCTGGTTTAACGGCTTCGTTGCGGGCTGTTAAATCAACACCAAAACTACCTAACTCTGCTTTCTCTGCTACTGCTGCAGTGGCTACTTTAGGTTGTTGCTCGTCTGTTTTTGTTGTTTGCGGCTCTGAACAACCGGTAATAAATGTGGCAGCTAATGCTGCGGCAATTAAACTCTTTTTCATTACTTACTCCTGAGTATCACTGATTGAATTAAAGCAGCAGTGAATCATTTTTATTGTTACGAATATTTAACTTATCGATTGTTATTGATATTAATCAGACAAACAAACCTTTTGAGGTGAATCACCACAGTGCTCGATAAAACTAATATAGAGGAAAAGAGAAAGGCTAATAGGCGCTATAAAAGCTTTATTTAGCTCGAATACTTGAAAGTATCCGAGCTAAGAGGGGTCACACACTATTTATTTTTTATGCTGAAGCTCCCACATACGGGCGTATTCTCCGGCGAGTGTAAGTAACTCATCGTGCTTACCTTGCTCAATAATTCGTCCGGCTTTGAGCACAATAATGGTGTCTGCATCGGTAATAGTAGAAAGGCGATGGGCAATAACAATACTCGTATGGTTACTGGCAACTTCACGCATTGCAGCAAGTATTGCTTGCTCAGAATGAGAATCGAGTGCAGATGTTGCTTCATCAAAAATTAAAATAGGGGACTTTTTCAAAATAGCACGTGCAATGGCAATACGCTGTTTTTCGCCGCCTGATACTTTTAAACCGCGCTCGCCAACCAGTGTTTTATCGCCTTTATCAAGTGTTGCTATAAAGTCTTTTAAATGCGCCATAGCAATGGCTTCATCAATTTCTGCATCACTTGCTGATGGTCTGCCGTAAGCGATATTCTCACGAATAGTAGTGTTAAACAGCACGGTGTCTTGCGGCACTATTGCAATGGCTTTTCGTAAACTATTAAGTGTTACTGAGTTTATTGCTTGATTATCAATACTAATTTCACCAGCGCTTACATCATAAAAACGATAAAGCAGTCGGGCTAATGAGCTTTTACCAGCACCACTGGCACCAACAATGGCTACTTTGCTGCCAGCTTTAACACTAAAGCTAAGGTTATTAAGGATCGGGCGGTGCGCATCGTAACTAAAATTTACATTATTAAATGTTATTTCACCTTGGCTAATATTGAGCTCTTTAGCATTAAGTGCATCGGTTATTTGTGGTTTTTTGTTAAGTAGCCCAAGCATGTTTTCAAGGTCGGTTAGGGCGCGTCTTATTTCGCGGTACACAAAACCTAAAAAGTTAAGTGGTAAAAATAGCTGAATCATATACGCGTTAATCATCACAAGTTCACCAATAGTGAGTGTACCTGCAACTACCTCGGTTGAGCCCAACCACATTAAAGCGGTAATAGCACAAGCGATAATAAGTGCTTGGCCTGAGTTGAGGGCGAGCAACGACATTCTATTTTTTAAACGGGCTTTTTCCCAGTTTGCTAAAAAGGTGTCGTACGTTTTTGCTTCAAACTGCTCATTATTAAAATATTTTACAGTTTCATAATTAAGCAGGCTGTCTATGGCACGGGTATTACTTTGATTGTCGGCAGCATTTGCTTCTCTAATAAAGCGGTTTCTCCACTGAGTAACCACCACAGTAAAGGTAATATAAATAGCAACTGCCAATAATGTAATAAGCGCAAACCAAACAGAAAACAACGTGCCAAAAATAATCGCAACGGTCAGTATTTCAAATAAAGTAGGCACAATGTTAAACATTAAAAAACGCATTAAAAAACTTAACCCGCTAGTACCGCGTTCTATATCGCGGCTAATGCCACCGGTTTGCCTATCTAAATGAAAAGCCAGCTCAAGTGAGTGCAAATGCTTAAATACTTTTAAACCAATATCACGCATAGCGTGCTCGGTTACACGAGAAAATACAGCATCGCGCACTTCACCTAAAAATACGCTAGCAAAACGCAGTGCTCCGTACATTAATAACAATAACGCGGGAATAACTAACAGTGGGTTAATCGACTTATCTACCGAGTCTATTATTTCTTTGAGCGCCCAAGGCATCAAAAGCGTGGCACCTTTTGCGCCAATAAGCGCCATAAGTGCAATAAAAACACGGCCTTTAAATTTTGTAAGGTAGGGCCACAGCGTTTTTACACTTTGGCGTAAATTCATGGCGTCTGGTCGTTTTTCACTGCTTTGTCTGGGGCGCATTCAGTATCTCAGAATTGGTATGTGGGTAGATAAAATCACTTATAAGTTAAGTAAACGCAGTAAATTGAAACAAGGGAAGATATTTTTTAGTTTTTTTGAATATTAATTTATAAGCATTAAAATGGAGTTACCAACTTAATGCTTTCTAAAATAGCAGTATATATTTTCCGGTAGAATATATCGCATATAACGTTTTCTGAAACCAGCTTTCCATAATGATTTGCTATAGGTTTGCTTAAACTTAATCGGGTTAAGAAACATTTTTAATGGATCGGACGTTTTAGCAAAATAACTTTCATGGCTATTTGCTCCGACATACTCAGAGTGTTTTAGATTACCAAAGTTTACGGATTCGCTATAAGTAGGGGTCTTTAATAGTCGAGATATAGGTTTTATAGCCGTTTCAGGAGCGATATTTATTTTTTTATAGTCTCTCTCAATAGCCATAAAATCAGAAATAAAGTCCATAGCCCCTTTTTGAAATTCGTTTATTGTATTTAGCTTATCATTAGAAAAGTCATTAGGTTCGAATATAGCTACTATGTCATCATTTTTTTTATCGAATTTAATTACAGAGCCGTGAGGTGCTGAAAAAATAAATTCGAGCATATGCACACCTTCCGATAACACTTGAAAATTATTTTTAGGTTCTGAAAAGTTACACATATAGCCAGACATCGGAAACCCTTTTTCAGCAAACTTCATTGCAGTTTGAAATGTACCTAGGTAATAACCATGAATATCTATTTCATTATTTTCTAATAGCATTAGCTTATTCAGTGAATTCTGGATTGTCCCTTGCCATCCAATGTCAACAATCGCGACTTTTTTGGTATCCATAAACCCAATTTGATCCAGGTAAGTTAATAGGTTTTCTCTTTCGAGCGCTGCATTACTACATATATCATCAACTAATAAATGAAAGAGTCTTGCTAATTTATCCTTATCGCTATCTGTTTCTATTGTATGATTTTGATCAGAAAAGCCTACTTTTTTTATTTTTTCAATATGTTTTTCCGCTTCTATATCAACTCTATCAAGGTAGTTTGCGACGCTCAAATTAGGAACAAAATGACAAAGTACCTTTATCGAATATTCATCGATGCCATTGTATATAGTGGGGATGTTTATAGCTCGCCTTGATGCATACATATATTTACTAACAGGGGTTTTAATTCCTTGATTCATAAGGCTATACACTTTATGCATTATATAGCCGTCGCGCGCAAGGAAAAATATATGTTCTATTTCTTGATGTATTACCTGACTAGTAAGCCAGCGAGTTAAGCCAAAATATATTATTCCACAATAAACATAACCGAAGTCGTACCAAATATTTTCATTGTTATTATTTCTTTGGGTAAACGTTTTGTTGATGATAGTCGCAAAATAAATAGATTCTTCTATAGAGAGTTTCGAAGGATATAGCTCCCTTAGCCTTTTAAATGAATGATGGCTAAGCGCATATTCACTGGTTTTTTTGTAATAGTAAGGTTTGATGCCTTCTTTCATCGCATTAATCACATCGGCGAAGTAATAATCGCCAATATGTAATAGCTTAGATGGTTTACAGGATAGTTCTTTAAGTATATGTGGATATAATCCACCTTTAGACTTTGATTTACGGATTACAGAGGATAAAAATAATTGATGGAATTTTGTATAACCATTATCGGAAAGAATTTTTTTTATCACGCATTCTGGTAAGTACATGTCTGAGGTGAAAATTACCTTTTTATCATTATCAATACAGTATTGATAAAAAGAGTGCATATATTCATTTTTAACACAAAATTTTAATTCTATTTCGATTTCTAGCGCTTTCAATGTATTTATTGTTTTGCTATCTAGATCTTGTGTTTTTTGTATGTGTGCATATATTTCATCCAAACCTATGGATTGAGTACCATTCAGCTCAGTTAGTATCTTTGTCGCTTCTGGTTCTGCTTTACTTCGGATACTTTTAAAATCTATGTCTAGCTTTTTATGTTCATCATTATATAAATTTTCAACTATTGTAAAAATATCAGCTGGTTCGAGGACTTTTCTGAGGATCACTGTATCGAAAATATCGAAAGAGACTATTTCACTGTTGTCTATTAGCTTTTTTAGGTCAGTGTCATTACTTAGGGTATTTATTAGCTTTAAGCTTTTATTGTAAAATTTTGCGACAATTTTACTAAATATGTTTTTTTTCATAATGACTTTCCCTGCCTTATTTACTATCCATAACATAATTAAGAAAATCAAAATTTAGCTATTTGTTTACATTTAATTATACTAATTTCGTATATCCGCTGCAACTAACGCATTTAATAGTACGAAGCATCAGAGGTTACCTGTTATTTTACCAAAAAAAACCACTAAATGAATGTTAAATGAATAATAAAACTGCAAATATTAGAAGCTTAGCAAGCCTAAATCATTACTCGGTTTTCGTTGGGTAAGGGGAAGGTATGTTGCCGAAGTAGTAGATTTAAACGTAACATATTTTGTAAATTAGATTTTCAAAAGAAAATTTAAATAATTCGCTCGATCTAAAGTAACTTTAGCGCTCTGAGGCGAAAGTAAAGCTACGGGGAAAGTTAAACTAAATACATAGCAGGCTATTGTATTTCAAATACTAGCCCTAATATACTACGCATCCCTTATTTTAGTTTTAAAACGTGAATGTTTAAATTTAGAGTGTTATTAACTGCCTTTTTGCTACTTGCTGCACTTTTTAGTGTGCAGAGCAATGCTATGGGCGCCTCACAAAATTTAAATATTTCTGTTAGTACGCAGGTTTCGCTTACTGATATTGGCGATTTAACTAAAATACAGCCTATTAGTAAGTCTGTAGATATTACGCAGCATAAAAAAACGCATCAAACCGATTTTGACGCGCACCAACCAAGGTTAACTGCCAATAATTCATCATTGTTTTTGCACACTGTTCAAAGTGAACCAGAATACGATGTGGTTTTTGAATTTTTCGCTCAAAACCTTGTTAGGCATATATTCTTACGACCAAGAGCCGTTAATCCTATACAGCCTTGGTATACGCTTGTAACTAATAGTAAAAAGTCGCGCTTGAGTGGCTGGAAAGACGTTAACTTACTCTACAGAGCTGTAACTACCTACCACGCTTAATTTTCCTTATTTAATTTTATTAGGTTTTAACTTTTAAAGTTTTAGCCTGCAGATTAATTGTGCTTTTAAAAAGTACGTTGCTAGCTTTGCTGGCAATAAGGATTAAAGATGTTAAGTTTTAAAAAAGATAAAAAGCCGTCTACGGCTAAATTTAAATTAAGCTATATCGCCATGCTAATAGTATTGGTTTTATTAGCTATCAGCGCATTACCAAACCTATATCCAAATAAATCATGGTTGCACATAAGTGCTGCCCCGCACAGCGAAATGCAATCTTTACCGAGCACTAAAACGCTAGTTACTTTTTTAAATAACCAAGGGTTAGAGGTTGAGCAGGGTTTAGATAAGCAATCAACTATTAATGTACTTTTAAACGAGCCAACTAAAAGCGCTCAGGCGCAAGCGGCTATAAAAGCACAGTACCCAAACACGCAAGTTAAAATTGTTGAGCATGCAACTAGCCCCACATGGTTACAAGATTTTGGTTTATCACCAATAAAGCTAGGTCTTGATTTAAATGGCGGTGTGCTATTTGTACTAGACGTAGATTTAGATAAAGCCGTTGATGAGCAATTAGTCAGTGCGTATCAACAAGCTAAATCAATTATTATTAAGCAAAAAGCACATGGCGTAAAAGCACAGCAAACTCAGCACGGGTTTGAAATAAACGCACTGCCTAATGCAACCGACAAGTTAACCCCCGTTATTGAAGAGCTACAAAGCCGATTTGCTAATTTAGCCGTGGTAACAAGCAATAACGGCAGCGTTAAAACTGCCAAATTTAGTTATTCAGAGCAAGGCCGCAGCAGCTTTGATAAAGAAGTAATGGGGCAAACACTTACAACCCTTCGTTCACGTATTGAAGAATTAGGTATTACCGAAGCCGTAACACAGCGACAAGGTAAGCACCGTATTCGTATAGAACTACCAGGCGTGCAAGATCCAACCGAAGCTAAGCGTATTATTGGTGCAACCGCATCGCTTGGTTTTTATCAATTAAAAGAAATAGGCGGGCAAACATTTAATATGCAATCGGGCGGAACGATAAAGCTCGATCCTGTGCCAATTTTTACAGGGGATCATATTAATAATGCAACCATAGGCCGCGATGATTGGGGTAAACCACTGGTACAACTAAGCTTAGACGGTCAAGGCGGGGATGCAATGTCGGCGTTTTCAAAAGCCAATATTGGGAAGCCAATGGCAACGGTTTACTCTGAGTATTCTCAAAACGCTAAAGGCGAAGTAGTTAAAAAAAGCGAAGTTATTAATGTTGCCAATATTGCTCAGCATTTAAGTTCTCGTTTTAGTATTACCAATATGAAAAGCCAACAAGCTGCAGCCGACCTAGCATTGTTACTACGCGCAGGCTCGCTTACAGCACCTGTTACAATTGTGCACGAACAAACAATAGGGCCAAGCCTCGGCAGCGAAAACATTAGTAATGGCTTAGCCGCGCTTATGTTAGGTATGGGTATTACCCTTGCATTTATGGCGCTTTGGTATCGCCGTTTAGGCCTTATTGCAAACGTGGCGCTTATATTAAATTTAACGTCGCTGGTGGGCTTAATGTCATTATTACCAGGGGTTGTGTTAACGCTGCCGGGTATTGCAGGTTTGGTGCTAACCATAGGTATGGCGGTAGACACTAACGTAATAATATTTGAACGCATTAAAGAAGAACGTCGCCAAGGCCGTGCACCATATCAAGCTATTCAAGAGGGTTATAAACAAGCCGCAAATACAATATTTGATGCCAATATAACCACCATGATCACCGCACTTATCTTATACGGCATAGGCTATGGGCCCGTTAAAGGTTTTGCCATTACACTCGCACTGGGACTTTTAACGTCTGTATTTACAGGTGTGTATGTATCAAAAATATTAAGCCAAACGTTGTATTTAAAAATGGGTAAAAAAGCAGGAGTAAAAGTACATGCTTAATTATTTTTTGAAAGGCGAAGCGGGCACACGTTTACGCTTTATGGGCATGCTTTTAAGCGCCATGTTAGTGCTGCTATCCGTATTTACGCTTACGCAAAAGGGTCTAAATTTTGGCCTAGATTTTACCGGCGGTTATTTAACTGAGTTTACAACCAGCCAAAGTGTTGAGCTAAAAGAGCTTCAATCGTTTATTGCTAAAAATCATAACGGTGAGTTTGAGCTAACCGCGCAAGGTAATAGCCATTTTCAATTAAGAGAAGCACCAAGTGCATCAACAACAGCTAATAGCCTTGATTGGCAAAGCGCAGTTACACAAAACGATGATATAAACGCACAGGTATTATCGTCAGCTTATATTGGCTCACAAGTGGGCGATGAGTTATTTGATCAAGGCTGTTTAGCAATGTTTGCTGCAATGATTGCGGTAATGATTTACCTTGCAGTGCGTTTTGAATGGCGCTTAGCACTCGGCTCTGTGGTTGCGCTAGTGCACGATTTAATACTTGTACTTGGGTTATTTTCACTATTACAAATTGAATTTAACCTAACCGTGCTGGCAAGCTTGCTGGCTATTATTGGTTACTCACTTAACGACTCAATAATAGTAGGGGATAGAGTGCGCGAGCTTTTACGTGTTAAGTCAAATAATGTACTTAGCTCAGCGACTATTATTAATAATGCGATTAAAAGCACACTTACGCGCACCTTAATAACGTCGGGTACCACACTTGCAACGGTTGCCAGCGTTTGGTTACTTGCAGGCGCACCACTGCAAGGCTTCGCTATTGCATTATTTACCGGCATTGTAGTGGGTACGTTCTCATCTATTTGTATAGCGGCAACCTTGCCAGAGCTATTGGGATTAAGCGCTAAAAACTACGAAGTTAAAGTAGATGCCCACACGCAAACATTATTAGATATGCCATAAGGTTTTAATAAAGCATAAGCAAAGAGCTGCACCAATCAACGGCTCTTTGCTTGTTTAATGCTTATTTAAACCCCGCTAGTATCCCAACCAAACTTGCGGGGTTTAAAACAATGGTTTTAGGCCCCGCAAAAATGTTAAACTATCTGCCTTATTTTTACAGCCTGTATTGTATTAATCCCCATGAATAAAACCCACGTTATCGAACACCTTCGTTTTGCGCTAGAAGCGCAGCTTACAACAGCAAAAGTAGCGGCAAAAACTGCGCACGACACCGCCACACATGAAGAAAACATAGCCGAAAATAAATACGATACGCTAGGGCTCGAAGCCGCTTATTTAGCTCAAGGCCAAGCCCAGCGCGTAAACGATTGCTATAAAAGCATAGAATTGTTCGAACCTGCCTTTAACGAAAAGCCAACCGACAAAATAGCTATCGGTTCGCTGGTATGTTTAGAAGATGATAACGCAGCCCAAAAATGGTTTTATTTAGGCCCAGCCGCTGGTGGATTAACGGTAAACGTTAAACAGCACGCAATTGCCGTTGTAACACCAGGCGCACCAATGGGTAAGCAGTTATTAAACAAACAATGTGATGATGAAATTACGTTAACAATCGCAGGTAAAGTCCACGAATATGCGGTAGTAGAGATTTTATAAAGCTTTGGTTTTTAAGTGATACGCTATCCGACAAAGGTAACTCGGTCTCTTAGCATTATTAAAAGTCATTTTGGTGCAAAACAACAGAGCCTATTTTATTACATGGCTAATCATTTGTTTACATTGAAGTTATTTAGTGGAATTATTGAGCTAAGTAATATACGCCGTTTTGGGGTGTTATTAATCACTAAAATGGTGTTCTGCATCATGCTATATGGCAGTCGTTGTATTTAAGCTTCGGCGAATTAAAATATAAGGGAACTATATGAGTCGTTGGATTCAACAATTTGAAAATCATGCTTTTCAACCAGTATGGGGGAAAATACTTGATGTAACTGAGGAGGTGCTTGTTGACGATGAAACTGTCGTAACGAGTGTTGAGGAAATAGCAAGATTAAAAAAAGTAGTTAATTATTTAGATTGTCTATTAGAAGCTTGTGATCCAGAACTAATACCGCCTTCAACTTGGGATAATTATCACGCTCAATGTAATTCGTGCTTACAGCAAATAAAAAGCTATCAAAGTAATCGGAATATTGCTCATATTACAAATGCTAATAAGCATCTAGATAATTTATTAACTTATATTAGGCCTTATCAAGTGGTGGCAGGTAAAGCTGCAAAGTCTGCAAGTGCTTCATTCGTAGCGTACACTAAAACAATTAATTCGAAGTTAAATTCATTTCAAACTGAAGCCAGTTCTATTTTGGATATAATATCTAAGTATAAGGAGAGTGCGTTAAGCCTCGCTTCAGAATCAGAGCTTTCTAATCAACGTATTAAAGAATTAGAAACACGTTACTTTGATGATAGTGAAGAAGAAAGCTTAAGTACAAAAATTGATAGTTTTGAGGAAAAAATTGAAGAAAACTATGAAAAAATTCAACAGTATAAAATCAATTTGCTTGATGGGGATAACAGTAATGAATCAATTGCTTCTGAAATAAATAGTGCATTGGAATTAGCAGAAACAGAATCAGAAACTATCAAAAGTTTACTTAATGAAGTTAAAGGTAAGCTAAAAGATTTTAGAGAATATCATTCAGATGTATTTGGAATTAAGAATGACGAAGGGAATTTCGAAGGAGGTCTAAAGGACGAAATTATTGCTAGAGAAAGACATTTAGAAGAATTTAAAAAGCAACAAGAATTAAAATATAAAACTCTAAATGATGAAATTGAAAGCTTATTACCTGGGGCAACAAGTGCAGGATTAGCAACAGCCTACTATGATCTTAAAGAGTCTTTTAATACACCAATTGAAAATTATTCAAAGCTATTTTATAGCTCAATATCCGTATTAGTTTTAGTTGCTTTTTTATCTATCACTCAAGAAATTGGATTTTTCTTTATTAAGTTTGTTGAAATTACAGACCTAAGTAAGCTAGCTTCAAACATTTTGTATAAGTTACCTATTGTGTTACCAGTTTTATGGCTTACTTTATTTGCGTCTAAGAGAAGAAGTGAAAGTCAGCGATTACAACAAGAGTATGCTCATAAAGAGGCATTAGCAAAATCATATCAAAATTTCAAAATGCAAATTGAAGCATTGGGTCAATCAGATCCTGACTTAATGAAAAAGTTACTTAGCTCAGCTATCGATGCAGTATCGAAAAATGCATCAGATACGTTGGATAAAAAACATGGAGATAAATCTCCTATGCATGAAGGTGTCGATGGTTTTTTAAGCGCAATAGAAAGAACCAAAAAAGCAGTTACATAATAAGTCAATAAAGGCGTATAAGAACACGCCTTAAAGTGGGCGACTAGTAAAGATTTAGGTATTGCCTAATTTTAAAAGAGGTTTAATTAGGATGATACTCATCCTAATTACCAACACAATAAACGCCTATCCTTGTTCATAAATCTATTGTCGGATGGCATGGCTTCGCCACTTATCCGACCTACGAGTTAGCCTCTTTCACAAATAATTAAGATGACACCCATCCTAATTATTACGAAAAAAGCCAATAAAAACAGCATGAAGAGTACGTTATTATAAATAATGAATCACGCACAAAGCTGAGCTATGTAGAAAAAATGAAAGTAAAAATAAACAGCCCAATCGGGCGACGATAGCTGTTTATTAAAGAGTGGCAAACGACTCGGCTGTATCGAACCGGCTTTCCATTAAATAAATAGCGGAACATTACAGTGAATAAAGGAATGAATAAATTGATCTTACGCGGTCAGGTGAAAGTGAATGCCTTTACTTTATTGTACGGCAACATTGCCTAGTTCATAATATAGAAAAACTGCAAAACGCGATGCATTAAGAAGGGAAGCCCTTTTAACCTAAATTAAAGCTACTCAACCACCCGTAATTCTGTCCAAAACACCAATTAAAACAACACCAAACACTTCTTTATATTCTACGCAAAGTACAGTAATCGATTGAACCAAAATAGGAACTCAGCTATGGTTTGTTTATCAATAAAAACAAATAAAAAACGAGTTAATCTACAGGCTCGTTAGGTGCAAAGACAACTCAGCATTCGAGGCAACATGGATACATATAATCCCAATAAAGCAGTAGAACCCGAAAACTGGTTAGCCCTAGATGAAGCTACAAGAATTGAATTAGTTCATGATTTCCATATTGGTTTAGATCACGAATTAACCGAGGATGCTTTAAGTGTACATTCATCAATTCATGTAATAGTGGAAAATCAATTAGCTATGAAGGTTGAATTAATACCAGAAACTTTCGCAAGACTCATTAGACAAGGCTTGAATAGGCATGAAACAATTCATGCTATTGGAACAATTATATCAGCAGATATTTTCGATGTTATGAATGGTATTGTAGAAGAGTTTTCACCAAAAAAGTACAGACGAAAGCTTGAAAAAATCACAGCAAAAAGATGGCTAAAAGGGCAGTATTAAAATTTGCACCTAACAAGAGACTATGGCGTCAATAGTTAATTTATAACTTTTGACGCTTCCCATGAAACACCGTCTCTTAGCATTGAATTTAAGATAACAATTATCTTTCTAATGCATGCAATAATGGCCATGTATAAAACGGTTCTGACTTGTGGTCGTCCACCTTGTATTTTTTGATGACCTTTAAATAGTCCACTTTCTCGATTTATCGATGCAACACCAATCAGGCTACTTGCTTGTTTACTGTTTATATAGCCCAATATAGGCAAGTTACTGATGATAGAAGCTGCGGCTATTTTTCCAATGCCAGTCATGCTTTGTAGTATTTAATTTTTAGCTTTATATTCAGGACAACTCTCAATCAGTTTTGCTATTTTTTCTTCTATTTTAATAATTTGGTTTTTGAATAAGTTTAATCGTCATGGCTAATGCTTAAGGCATAATTTGTAAGCGATTCTTTTCCATGGTTTGCATAGTTAATAATTGATTTCTACGCGTTACTAAATCGCTCATAGCTTGCATTGTTTCGGGTTTTAGCTGTGATAATTTAGGCTTAATTGCTTCGCTATAATGCGCAATCAGTTGAGCATCTAATTTATCTGTTTTTGCACGTTGTCCTTTCTGAGTATCTAATTAAATTAATAACTGGAATACAAAAAGCTAAGCTATGCAAACAGTTTTCTCTCAAAACTGACTAAAGTTATTCTATATCATTTAAACTTTAATTTGTGTGAACAAACATTTGACTGAAAAAAATCGAAGCGTATATTTTTACTTATAAAATCATTTTTTAACGAAGTACATACTATGAGCAATTCTAAAATTTATTTAAACGGATTAGGATTAGGTTCCTTATCAGCTGCTGTTTACTTAGTGCAAAAAGTTGGCTTCGCCCCAGAAAACATTCACATTTTTGAAAAAAATCCTGAAACTGATTTAGTCGGTGGGTCAATGGATGCTTCTTTTAAAATGGTTGATGGTAAACCTGTTTACATAATGCGAGGCAGCCGCATGTACGAAGATAAAGTATATAGCTGCACCAAAGAATTTTGGTCATTAATACCTTATGACGAAAATGGTTCATGCCTAGACGATTATGAAGCCAATGCTGAAGAATGCCATATGGACACTGTGGTTAGACTATTACATGCAAATGGTGAGAAAGATACGGGACACGATCTTGGATTAGGTGCGACTGAAGCCCTTCAAATGGCTCGATTAATAGAAATACCAGAATCTAAAATAACAGCGGATGCTAAAATCACTGATTATTTTAGTGACGATTTTTTCAAGAGTAATTACTGGTATATGTGGCGTGCTCTTTTTGCTTTTCAGCCATGGCATTCTGCTATAGAAATGAAGCGCTACATGAAACTATTTTATCACCGTATGTCTGATATGGATAAAATGACCTCTTTAGAACGTACACGTTACACAAACTACCATTCGTTTGTTCTACCGGCTATTAAACTCATAACAAAAAAAGGCGTTCAAATACATTATGATACTTGTATTACGGACGTGGACTTTAAAGAAAGTGATGATAAACGCTGGGTAGAACGCTTACATTTAAAAAATTCAGAAGATAAAACCTTAGATTCAATAGAAGTTAGACCACAAGACAAGGCATTCTTGACAATTGGCTCAATTGTTTCTAATCATTCTTATGGTTCTCATGATGAGCCTGTATCTACAACATCGGTAGAAAAACAAGGCGAAGCTTACGAGTTATGGCAAAACATTGTAGCTAAACAAGCTGACTTAGGTAGACCAGAGCGTTATTTACGTGATGTTTTACTTTCTAGAATGATGCACTTTACCGTCACGTTTAGAGGAAACCTGTTTGAAAGAAAATTCCAATGGTTAGTTGAACGACAAATGGGAGTACAAAGCCCCTTACCTTTAACACAATCTCCATGGGTAATGCATTTGCACACCTATCGTCAGCCCTTTTTCCCGGGTCAAGCGGCAGATACTTGTGTAATTTGGGTTTCAGCATTAGGTGAAGATAAGATTGGTCAGTTTGTAAAAAAACCTATGTATGAATGTACTGGAAAAGAGATTTTAGAAGAGCTTTTAGGACATTTATGGGGTGATTTAGATGAAGATGAAAAAACAGAACTGCTTGAAACATCTTACTGTATACCTTGTAGATTACCTTACGGGATCTCTCAGTTCTTACCTAGAACCGAAGGTGACAGACCTCCTGTTGTACCTAAAGGCTCGCAAAACTTTGCGCTGTTAGGACAATTTGTTGAAATACCAGATGGGATAGTTTTCACAACCGAATATAGTGTTCGTGGAGCTATATTAGCCATTAACAAATTAATAGACCCATCAATAAAGCCACCTGAAATGTACTTTGGTCAACACCATCTATGGGATAATTTAAAAAATGCAAAAGCAATTTTAAGTTAATCCCCACGAACGCTCGTTTGTAACGAGTGCTATAAGTGAGGTATAAAAAATTAAACAACAAAAGCTATCTATTTAATGAAATAATTAGGATGACACCCATCCTAATTACTAACACAATAAACGCGCTTATTAATATTTATGAATTGATTTTTGGATGGCATGGATTCGCCATTTATCCGACCTGCGAGTTCGCCTTTTTCACAAACTTTGCTGTTACCATCATTTCGCCAATGCCTTCTACTTTACAATCAAGTTCGTGATCTTTTTTATCAAGCACTCTTCTAACGACCGCTTTGGTGCCAATTTTAATGACTTGCGAGCTGCCTTTAATTTTTAAATCTTTGGCTACTGTCACTTTGTCGCCATCACTTAGTACAGTGCCGTTGGCATCTTTAACTAAAATGGCGGCTTCATCGTTTATATTATTTGGGTTCCACTCATGGGCGCACTCGGGGCAAATAAGCAGTTGTAGGTCTTGGTAAACATATTCACATTGGCATTTTGGGCAAGCAGGCAGCGACATTTTTAACTCTCTTAAGGTATTGTTTTGCGTATTTTAATCGGCATTAGTTGGAAAATATAGTTAATCAATATTTTTCATCTTCACGCTAAAAATATCTCGTTTGTGCGTTTTTAAAAAAGGGCATATAAAGCACATGTCGCTTAAGCAATTTAAGCGCTAACTCGTACAGTAGGTACCTGTTAAAGCACCCATCATATTAAGTGATACGCGCAATGCCCACTTAGTACGATGGGTGTTTCTATTTATAATGCTTAGTAATGTTACTTAAGCATGCTTTTTATATTTTGACTTAACTAGGAAAAGTCGTGTTTAAAACCTTAATTGTGGTTGATAACAACGAGCAAACGCTTGCTCAATCGTTCGAAAATGTAATTACGTTCAATACCTACTTACGTGATTACCCAAAACAAAATGAACCAAAAACACGCATTATTAATCTGTGCGACTCAAGCCAATACTTGAGCAAAGGTTATTATTGCTCGTTACTTGCTGAGGCGCGCAAGCACCAAGTTTTGCCAAGTGTAAAAACAATAAACGCATTGCGTAGTGGTCAAGCCCCTATGTTAAATGTGGGCCAAATAGATGGCACACTTTACTTTGGTAATACACAAAACGATTTACAATCAAAAGCGGCAAAGTCGGTATTTAAACAATACCCAACGCCTATTTTATTTGTTGATGAACAAGGCTTATTGCAACAAGGGTCTTTATCGTCTTTAAGCGAGCAGCAGTACAGCGAATTTGTAGCCAAACTAGATAACTTTACTAAAACGCAGTGGCGTATTGGCTCAGTGCAACGTCGTTTTAGATGGGACATGGCAATACTTGTTGATCATAACGAAAAAGTACCGCCGAGTGATAAAGACGCCATTGCACGTTTTATTAAAGCCGCCGCTAAACACGGCATTTATGCACAAGCATTAAGCTTTGACGAAATTGACAATATTGCCCAGTTTGATGCGTTATTTATTCGCCAAACTACAGCGATTGACCATCCAACGTATCGCCTTGCAAGCAAAGCGCAAAGCCTGGGTTTAGTGGTTATTGACGACGCTGAGTCTATTTTACGTTGTTGTAATAAAGTGTATTTACACGATGCGTTTAATTATCAAAAAGTGCCAAGTTTAAAAACGGTTGTAGTGGCTGATCAATCAAGTGAAACGCTTGAGCAATTAGAAGAAGCGTTTACGTATCCGCTTGTTTTAAAAATGCCTGAAGGATCTTTCTCAAAAGGTGTGTTTAAAGTTTCAAATCGTGATGAGCTTGAAGCTAAGCTTACAGAGCTGTTTGAGTTTAGCGCATTAGTGCTTGCACAAGAGTACATGTATACCGAATACGATTGGCGAGTGGGTGTATTAAATGGCCGTGCAATTTATGCATGTCGTTATTTAATGGCGCGTAACCATTGGCAAATTTATAACCACGATGCTAAACGGTTTTTCTCTGGTGGCTTTGAAACGTTGCCAACCTTTGAGTTACCAAAAACGGTATTAGATGCCGCATTAAAAGCATGTAAAACAGTGGGCAGGGGTTTATATGGCGTAGATGTTAAAGAGCATCAAGGCAAAGCATACGTGCTTGAAGTAAACGACAACCCAAGTATTGATCACAAAGTAGAAGACGGCTATTTAGGTGACGAGTTATATATGATCATTATGGATGAGTTTAAACAACGCTTAGAAGCACGAGGTCGTGGGTAATAACATGAGCAACCTTGTTATTCGAAAGGCGCTTGGCAGTGATTTAAACGCATTGATTGACGTTGAAAACGCCTGCTTTAATAACGATAAATTGAGCCCGCGCAGTTTAAAGCGCTGGCTAAGTGCTAAGCACGGTATTTTACTCGTTGCAGAAAATGGCGAGCAAATATGCGGCTATGGGCTAGTGTGGTGCCATAAAGGGACTCGTTTAGCGCGCTTATATTCGCTTGCTGTAAAACCCACAATGCAAGGTAAGGGGATTGCAAAAGCACTGCTTACTAGCCTTGAAAAAGAAACGTGTGAGCGCGGGCGTATTTACCTTCGTTTAGAAGTGGCTGTAAATAACGAAGGTGCGATAGGGCTTTATAAAAGTTTAGGTTACAGAGTGTTTGGCCAATATAGCGATTATTACGATGACCACAGTGATGCACTACGAATGCAAAAAAACATTCGACAAACGAGTGAGTTAAAAGTGGCGCGTTTAACGCCGTGGTATCAGCAAACTACCGAGTTTACATGCGGACCTGCTGCACTATTAATGGCAATGGGGGCACTTGAGCCAACAACTGAGCTTAGCCAATCACATGAGTTAGCACTTTGGCGTGAAGGTACCACCATTTTTATGACCTCGGGTCATGGTGGTTGCCATCCGTTTGGTTTGGCACTTGCCGCTAATAAGCGTGGTTTTAAAAGCGAGGTAATGGTTAATACCACCGAGCCTTTGTTTTTAGATGGCGTACGCAATGAGAACAAAAAAGTGGTGTTAGCTACCGTACACCAGCAATTTGTAGATGGCATAGCGCAAGCAAATATACCGCTTACGTATAAAGATGTAGAGCTTGGGCATATTGAGCAGTGGTTAAGTAAAGGCTTTAGTGTGCTGTTATTAATTAGTACATACAGTTTTGATGGTAAAAAATCGCCACACTGGGTGTGTGTTACGCACCTTGATGAGCACTGCGTGTATGTTCACGATCCGTTTTGTGAGCCGGGCAGTGATAAACAGCTCGCAATAGATTGCCAATATGTACCTATTGCGCGAAGTGATTTTAGTAAAATGTCAGCGTTTGGTAGCCAACGTTTACGAACGGCGGTGGCTATAGCTAATAAAATATAGGGTTAACAGTGACTTTTTTAGATTTAATTGATGTAGCCCCGTATTCGTGGGCAGCTATTGGTACTGCAGCTTTTTGCGGTGCCATTATTGGTATAGAGCGCCAATTGCGCGGCAAACCTGTAGGTATTCGTACCTCTGCGTTAATAACCTTGGGTACGTATTTGTTTTTATCGACCGCGTTTAATTTACAAGGGGATGTGATAGATCATTCTCGTGTAGTTGGGCAAATAATTACAGGTATTGGCTTTTTAGGGGCTGGTGTTATGCTCGCAAAAGATGGTGCGGTAGTTGGTGTAACCTCTGCTGCAACCATCTGGGTGCTTGCATCAATAGGCGTTATGATAGCGACCGAAAACCTTGGCGCTGCAATAAAGCTCTCGGTGCTGGTGGTCGGTATTTTATACGGTGTAGACGTACTCGAGGCTAAATTTAAAAGCTTAAGCAAAGGCGTACACACTAAAGTAAAAAACTATCAAAAACGCTATTATCGAAAAGAATTTAACGACTCAGAACGCCACTAAAAGTGGCGTTTTTTATTAAAGCCTGACTGTTTGAAAATGAATAGCGTCTTCAAGCGGGGCAGGGCGGCCTATAAAGTAACCTTGCACGTTATCAACGCCTAGCTTTCTCAGCGTACTTAATTCTTCTTGATTTTCTATTCCCTCTGCAACTATTGAGCAATTAATCGCTTTGGCAAATCCGCATAGTGCCTTAGCTAATAAAAACTTTCTACGATCTGTATTTATATTTTGAGTAAGGCTTATGTCTAACTTAATGATATCTGCCTCTAATTCTAAAATATGCTGAAAAGATGAAAATCCAGCACCTACATCATCGATAGCGAGTTTTAAACCTCGGTTTCTTAATGGTTGAAGTGCGGTTCGCATCGCTTGGTAGTCTAAAATAGGTGAATGTTCAGTCACTTCTAAAATTATTCTATTACAATCGATGCTTTGTAATACTTTGTCTATTGAGCCTGATAAAATATGCTGAGGTGAAGTGTTGATAGTGATATAAGCTTTTTCATCAAATTTATCCAAGCAATGTAATGTATTTTGTATAGCAAGTATCTCTAATGCTTCTCCTAGACCTAGCTTTTCAGCATCTTTAAACCAAATGTCAGGTGTTTTATAGGGTTCAATAAAAAAGCGTGACAGAGACTCATAACCCGAAAGTTGATTGGTTGATAAATTAAATATGGGCTGAAAATAAATCGTAATATCGTTTGTTTTTATAATATTTTCAATAAGCGACTTTGACTCATTATTTAAAATGTTAGATTGAACATTTTTTTCGATTAACTCCGTAGCTATTTCAGAAATTAACCTAAGAAATGACAAATCTTTATCGTTCAAGGTATTATCTAATATGGTTTTATAACAGCAAAAAGTGCCGTAAACTTTACCTGTAGATAAGACAATAGGTACACCTATATACGAGCCAATATTTAGCTTTTCTGTAACTGGCATATTGCGGGTTATAGGGTGCTCAAGGGTATTAGGGATTATTTGTTCTAGCTCGTTATCGGATATTTTTTTACAGTAAGTTTCGCAAATTGGATCTGAGTTACCCACGGATACGCAGATATTTGTGGTTTGGTTATCTACCACTTTAAAAACGCGATCATTATTGGTGAATTCTGAAATAAACGCAACTTCCATGCTCAAATGTTTTCGTACGAGTGAAAGTAACTTTAATAACTTTGATTCAATAGAAGCATCGCTTTGTGGATCAAAAAGGTGCTTACTAAGTTTATCTTTCATGCAGTTACCTTGGTATGGCATAAATTATATTATTGATAAGAGTATAATTTATGTATAAAAAAATGCCAATTTAGAGTGCCGTCGCTGGTTATCCAAATAACTTTCGTCTAACTACTTTTCTGTAACCACTGGGTGTTTGGCTTAATACTTTTTTAAACACGCGTGTTAAATGCCCTTGGTCGTTATATCCCACTTCTAAAGCCACTTCTTGAATTGATAAATTTGATGATGCTAATAACTCCTTCGCACCTTCTACGCGTAATTGTTGCCAATACTCAATAGGGCTTTGATTAGTGGCTGCTCTAAAACGGCGGGTAAAAGTACGGTAGCTCAAGCTAAATTGGGCAGCGACTTCTTGTAGGTTTAGCTCGGTGGCTAAATTGGTTTTTAGCCAAAACTGAATTTGCGCAATTAGCTCATCGGGGTGACGGTCTACTGCACCTTCTAAATAGCGTTGATCTTCGTAGGGTTTACGTATTTCGTGCGAAAAATTACGCTCTACATGCTGAGCTGCGGCTTTTGTATAGTACTGACTAATAATATGTACGATCACATCTGCAAGGGCATTAAGACTCGCTACGGTATACATACGCTCTGATTGGGTTATAAAAAAGTCGGGTTTTAAACGCACTAACGGATAGTCATGGCTAAATTGATTGGCGTAGTGCCAATGTGTGGTAGCTGGGTGCCCATCAAGTAAGCCAGCCTCAGCTAATAAGCAGTTGCCAGTACCTACACCAATTATATGACTGCCTGCGCTAAAGCTTTCGCTTAGCCAATCAACTACGTCTTGATTTGTACGCACTACTGGGCGCGGGTTTCGCCAAATACCCGGGACTATAATTAAATCGCTGTAGGGCGCATTAGTTGTTATGCAATCAGGAACTATCGCAAGGCCTGCGCGAGTAGCTATAGATTCTGCACTTTTAGCCACTAAATTTATAGCAAGCGGTCTAAAATTTTGCTTATCAAGATGGCCTTTAGCAAAGGCCTCGCCGGCTCTTAACATCTCAATAGGTAGCGTTAAACTGGTAACTAATAAATGCGGATAAACCGCTATAGCAATGTTTAATGGTGGATTAGTGTTTTTTTCAGTCATGTAAATGCTCCGACCAGTACTTTTTGGCCTTTTGTGCTGAATATTTGGCTATTAAAGCACAATGCATGGTGCGTAATCCATTTAAACTGCGTGTTCATCTTATAACACGTTTTTTAAAGGTAAATTATGACTGCATTACCCGTTATAGTAGGCATGGGTGGCATTAACGCCGCTGGCCGTACTTCTTTTCATCAAGGTTATCGCCGTATCGTGTTAGATAGTTTAAACGCTAAAGATCGCAGTGAAACATTTTTAGGCCTCGCCACACTGATGAATCTAGTAAGCGTTGTAAACGGCCAATTACAAGATACACAAGGTAATAATGTTGAGCAAAGCGACATAGAAGCACGCTTTGGTGAGCAAATTATTGCCGGTACACTTATTCGTAAAATTGAAAAAGAACACTTTGATGCCGATGCCACACCGTGGCAGCAAAAAATGACGCTAAACGCATCAAGCGATAACGCAATTGTGTTTGAAACTCGCGCTCGCGACTTACCGGTACCTGTTCCAGCTAGCTGGCAAGTTGAAGAACTTGAAGGCAAAAAAGTAAAAGTAACTATTGCAGCCGACTTAGATGTTAAGCATGACTCAACACGCGATAATCCAATTAAATCTGCAGGGCAATTTCCTACTGGGTTTGATCCGTCTGTTATGTATAACAGCCGCTATCAGCCTCGTGGTTTGCAAGCGACTATTTTTGCAGCTACCGATGCGATTAAATCAACAGGGCTTGATTGGCAACACATTATGAATAGCGTAGAGCCAGATAAAATTGGTACCTATTCAGCATCGGTAATTGGCCAAATGGACGACAAAGGCCTAGGCGGTTTAGTAAAGGCGCGCCAACAAGGCGACCGTGTTAGTACTAAGCAGTTAGCACTGGGCTTAAATACAATGTCTACCGATTTTATTAACGCGTATGTTACGGGCAATGTGGGAACTACGTTTTCGACCTCGGGCGCCTGTGCTACGTTTTTATACAACTTACGTGCAGCAGTAAACGACATACAAGCAGGGCGTACACGCGTTGCGGTTGTCGCAAGTGTTGAGTGTGCTATTACACCCGAAGTGATTGAAGGCTTTGGTAACATGAGCGCACTTGCAAATGTTGAAGGTTTGCGCCGCTTAGATAACTTATCACATGATGAAGAACCAGATTATCGCAAAAGTAGCCGCCCGTTTGGGGATAACTGCGGCTTTACATTAGGTGAAGGCGCACAAGTTGCTATTTTAATGGACGATGCATTAGCCCTTGAATTAGGCGCTGACATAATGGGCTCTGTGCCGGATGTATTTGTAAATGCAGATGGTATAAAAAAATCAATTACGTCACCTGGTCCTGGTAACTACATTACCATGGCTAAATCGGCTGCTTTAGCAACGAGCCTTTTAGGCAAAGAAGCTTTGCAAGAACGTAGCTTTATTTTAGCGCATGGCTCAAGTACACCGTTAAACCGCGTAACAGAGTCGCTGATATATCACAAAGTGGCACAAACGTTCGCTATTGATAATTGGAAAGTGACAGCGCCTAAAGCCTATGTTGGTCATACTATAGCTCCTGCAAGTGGCGACCAATTAGCGATAGCTCTCGGTGTATTTAGTCACAACATTATGCCGGGCATTACCACAATTGATAAAGTGGCTGATGATGTTTACACCGATCATCTTGATATTCGTAATAGCCATTACGAATGCAGTGAAATGGATATAGCTTTTATAAATTCAAAAGGCTTTGGCGGTAACAATGCAACAGCAATAGTACTTTCACCAAAAGTGACAATGCAAATGCTCGCTAAGCGCCACGGCGATGACGTTATGACTAGTTACGCTCAAAAAAACGTGGCAATTAAAGCCGCGCAACAAACGTATCAAGCTCAAGCTGATTTAGGCCAGTATGAGCTAATTTACCGCTTTGGCGACGGACTTATTGATGACAATGACATTTTAATAGACGAGCAAAGTATTCAGTTACCAGGCTTTGAAAAAGCAATTACGTTTAGCACAACAAATTCCTATCAAGATATGTTTTAAGCACACATACTTGTTAGCAAGGCGCTTTTTAAGCGCCTTTTTTAATGCCTAAAATATATGTAGCTATTAGATTATTTTTGTTACCCCCCAAATTTAGCTTATTAATTGAACTTATTTTTTGTGTTTATACTTGCTTTTATGTTGATCGTTTGTTTCTATTATATAAACACTATCTAGGATGGATAAAACCGATGAAAAAACTCATATTAGCGCTTTCTTTAACTTCTGCTTTTACTCAACTTCCTGCTTTTGCAGACGACTTTGTTCCTGCAGAAGTGATTAATAAAAACTACGATCAGCTCACTAATACTTCCTCGCGCGCTTCGAGGTTAGAGGGGATTAACTTAAGCAGTTACGTGGTCGATAAAAGCGGGCAGGTTAGTGATATAGAAATTGTAGCTACGGTCGGGCAAAAAAAGTACCAAAGAGAAGTAATGGATTACGTATCTAAACTAAATTACAAAAGCGCAAAATTAAATGGTGAGACTATACCTGTAGCAAAAACTATTACTGTAAGTTCACAAAATTTACATGTTGGGTTTTCAAACGATAAGGCATCGCGTGGCTTTTTTAATGATTATGAGCAAGCTAGTAAATTAATCGATGAAAAGAAATACGATGAAGCTAAAAGCCTTATTGATGAACTAGAAAATGAACATACCAAAAATACGGTTGAAATTGTTTTACTTGCGTGGCTTAAAAGCCAGCACAGTTATTTTGTACAAGATTGGAAGAGCTTTGATCAGCATATCAACGAAGCGTTCTTATTTAGAGGTAACTTACCTGATCAAATTCAAAAACGTGTGATTAAAAATGCTTTACAGTGGTTTATATCAAAGCAAGATTATGTACGAGCCTATGATGCAATAGATGCACTAGGCAATATTGAATCTATAACTTTTACAGATCAAAATAAGGAACAGTTGTTAACCCAAGTGAACGATATTTATAAAAACTCGGGAGATATTGAACAACAATTTAGTTTAGCTTCAGAGCAAGCTGTAATGCCTATGATGTCGAAGTCTGAGGTTAAATTACAATCAGAATTACCACTGAGCAAAGTGCAACTTAGATGCGAAAACAAAGTCGTTGACTATGACACTAATACAATTGATAAAATTGTTATTTCGAAAAATGATTTACGTTGTGGATTATTAATAAAAAGCGCTCAAGTACAAACAATTACACTTAAGCAAAGCGGTGAAAGTTTTTTATAAAAATGTAACTCCCCACATATAAATTATGGGGAGTTATCGTATTAATAAGTATTGGCTATTCAAACAATGCATTGAAATTTTGCTGCAATACTTATTAAAAAACTATCACTTAAACTTTTTTACATACCTAAGCGTTATAAAATTAATAATGGCAAGTAAAATGGCTATTTCGTAACGGCTGTACGCAACAGCAATACCTATTAAGCCCATATTCCAAATACTGGCTGCGGTTGCAGTGCCTGAGGTCGTACGGTTATTTTTTAAAATTGCGCCACCGCCAATAAAACCAATACCAGTAATTATACCTTGCAACATTTTAGATTGAGCTTCTGCACCATCTAAAACCGACATAGCAATAAGTGCATACCCGCATGATGCTACCGCAACTAGCGGAAAGGTTCTAAGCCCTGCGCCATCATGACTACGCTCTCTGTCGTAAGCCATGGGTAGTGCAAGTAGGTAAGCAATACCTAAATGTATTAAATTATCGATGATTTCATTCCACTGTAAATCAATTTCCATTATTGAGCCTGTGCTGGTTAATTTTGTTAATAATAAGCAAACAGCAAGCCATAGTATAAATGACCATTAATCAATGAGTTATTGTTAATATCTATGTTTAATAAGAATTATTGAGGAAACTTTTACATGTTTTTATTACTATTTTACGCAATAGTTAATTTGATCTGAGTTTTAAAGCCCCGTATTCTTTTATCCAGACTAAAAGACACCTATGTGAATCTCTTGCCTTTAAATAAAACATTAAGCACACCCACTAAGCTTGAAAAAACAGCCTTACTATTTTGCGTTGGGCTATCTGTTATTGCTTTTTTATTTCCTGAATTACTCATAGAGCACTTACAACCCGCTATTAATAAAATTTTAGGTTATTTAGGGTCGCCATTTTTTATATTGGTAAACTTGTTACTTTTTTCTGTGATAGCTATTGCTATAAGCCCATTAGGGCAACGAAAAATAGGAGGATCGCAAGCACTTGTTGAGTTTAGTACCTTTGGTTGGTTTTCTATGTTGTTTGCAGCAGGAATGGGCTCAGGACTAATATTTTGGGGAGTAGCAGAGCCTGCACTACACACGGTTAACTCGCCTTTAAAGCAAAGCTTGTATCCTAACAATCAAACAAGTGGTTTGGCACTTACACTAGTTAATTGGGGTGCGCATGCATGGGCGCTCTATGCAGTATTTGGCTTAGTATTAGCTGGGTTTACTCGCAATAGTGGTAAAGCGGGCGATATTAGTGCGCCAGTGATCAGTGCAACTAAGGGCGTTATTAATCGGGCTTGGCAGTTACAGCTGAGCTTTAGCATTAAATTAATTGCCATACTTGCAATATTTTTTGGTGTAGTGGGCACAATTGCTAATTCAACTTTATTACTGCGTAAAGGGCTCGAGCTTGAGCTAGGGGTTGAATCGGCTTTACTTTCGGGGTTTATTATTATTTTTTTAATTGCACTGCTTTATACCATTTCTGCAAAGTTGGGGCTTAAAAAAGGCATTCAAACTCTTAGTAAGTTTAATATGTTTTTAGCCTTTGCACTTATAGCATGGCTATTAATTTTTGTGCCTATACAGCCAATTATAGACATAGCGATAGGCGGAACATGGGATTACATTCAGCTTATAACCACAGGTACATGGCAGTTTGAAAGCGTACTTAATGACCCCGCATGGGCAACAGGTTGGACATACAATTACTATTTTTGGTGGTTAGCTTGGGGCCCGTTTGTTGGTGTGTTTTTGGCAAAAATTAGCCAAGGACGGCCGGTTTGGCAATATATTGTAGGTGTTGTATTTGTACCAACCTTTGTGACTATTATATGGTTTAGTGTGTTTTCGGGCTCTGCAATTTCCTGGGATCAAACGCACAATGCAGGCATTTTAGCGGCTATTAAAGCTGATTATACACAAGGGCTGTTTGTATTTTTCGATCAATTAGGGTGGCAAGGCGGTCTATTAATTTGGTCAAGTTTATTGCTTTTACTCATTTTTGTAGCCACATCAGCAGACTCTGCTGTTTTGGTAATTCGTGAATTAAGTGGTGCAAGTGAAGCTCAAACATGGAGTTTGTATGCTTGGTCGTTTGCACTAGGGTTATGCGCTTTTGTTTTGTTAGTACAAAACAATGAACCATTAAACAGAAGCGTTGCTATTATTGGCGCGCTTCCTTTTTTGATTATTTTTATTTTACAGCTGGTGGGTTTTATTAAAGAGTTCATACGTGAATTTAAGCACTAAGGCTTACATTTTTTTACAATGCTATTTTTAAAATTGTATATAATTTAGGTAATTATATTGGTGGGGTTAATAATGCGTACTTTATTGATTATTTTATTTTCAAATGTATTAATTGGTTGCGCTGCTGCGGGTATAATTTTCGATGGGGCAGCGCGCTCTCAACCTGGCCCAGTAAATGCGGGGCCTGTTGTAAAAGATAAAGAGGGATTTAGCTTTACTAAACTCGGTGTTGAAGCCGATATGGCTATAGTTGAATTTATTAAAGGTAAGGGCAATAACAATACGGTACAAGTATGCAGGCAAGTGAGTAAAGTATTGAAAGAGTGTGTAGAGGTAGAAAAGTCATCTCTACACACTACTGAATCTAAGCAGTTAAAAACTGATGATGAAATAATAAGTGTTGGTCAATAAAGCTGCTTATAAAAAAGTAGCTATGATCGTAGCCGGCTTGCATTTCAAGTGTAAGCGGGTAGCCTTTTTTATCAGCAATAGCGACTAGGTTTTCTGGCTTAAGTTGCTCTTGTAAAAAGCCATCAGCATCACCCTGACTCACTAACATGGGTAAGTAATTAGCTTGCTCTGCGCTTTTCATTAACTCGCAGCTGTCATATTGTGACCAAAGCGCTTTATCATTTCCTAAATAACCAGAAAATGCTTTTACACCCCAAGGGCATTCAATCGGATTTACAATAGGGCTAAAAGCCGAGGCACTTACAAACGCAGTCGGGTTTTTAAGTGCAACCATCAATGCACCATGCCCGCCCATAGAGTGACCGCTAATTGCTTTTGTGCTTGTTACCGGAAAATGTTGTTCTATAAGTGCTGGTAACTCACTAACAATATAATCGTACATATTAAAATGGGTGTTGTAAGGAGCTTGCGTAGCATTTACGTAAAAGCCTGCGCCTTGAGCAAAGTCGTAGCTGTCTTCGTTGGGGACGTTTTCGCCGCGTGGGCTAGTGTCAGGCGCTACAATAGCAATACCCAGCTCGGCAGCTTTTTTAAATGCGCCGGCTTTTTGCATAAAATTTTCGTCAGTACAAGTTAAACCTGATAGCCAATAAAGTACCGGTGCTTTGTTTGCTTCACTTGCACCAGGTGGTAAAAATACGGCAAAGCGCATAGTGCAATGTGTACTTTGCGAGCTGTGAGTATATTGTTTATGCCAACCGCCAGACACTTTTACACTTGAAATATTTTCTAACATACTTAATCCTTAAAGCCGTAAACTTAGAAGTATTACGGCTCATTATTAAACGTATTTAAGCAAATATTAGTAATGAATTACTGTACGAATGCTTTTACCTTCGTGCATTAAATCAAATGCTTCGTTAATATCTTCAAGGCCCATTGTATGGGTAATAAAGTCGTTAAGAGCAAATTCGCCAGCCATATAACGCTCTACTATTTCAGGAAGTTGTGAACGGCCTTTAACGCCACCAAATGCACTGCCACGCCATACACGCCCAGTTACCAGTTGAAACGGACGGGTTGATATTTCTTGGCCAGCACCGGCTACACCAATAATTACCGATTCGCCCCAACCTTTATGACAACACTCAAGCGCTGAGCGCATAACATCAACATTACCAATACATTCAAACGAGTAGTCAACGCCACCGTCAGTCATTTCAACAATAACTTCTTGAATTGGCTTGTCGAAATCTTTTGGATTAATTAAATCAGTTGCACCAAGTTTTGTTGCTAAATCGAATTTAGTGGTGTTTATATCAACACCAATAATACGACCCGCACCAGCCATTTTTGCGCCAATAATGGCCGATAAACCAATACCACCTAAGCCGAATATAGCAACCGTATCACCAGGTTTTACGTTAGCTGTATTTGTTACTGCACCCATACCTGTTGTTACACCACAGCCTAGTAAGCAAATCTCTTCTAAAGAGGCTTCTTTATTTACTTTAGCGAGTGAAATTTCTGGTAGTACGGTGTACTCAGAAAACGTTGATGTACCCATGTAGTGATAAATTGGTTGGCCGTCTTTAAAAAAGCGTGTTGTGCCATCTGGCATTAGACCTTTACCTTGAGTTTCGCGTACAGCTGAACACAGGTTAGTTTTACCTGAAGTACACATTTTACATACGCCACATTCAGCAGTGTATAGAGGAATAACATGATCGCCTACTTCAACACTTGTCACACCTTCGCCAACGGCATAGACAACACCAGCGCCTTCATGGCCTAAAATAGCAGGAAATATGCCTTCAGGATCTTCACCCGATAATGTAAATGCATCGGTATGACATACACCAGTAGCGGTAATTTTTACCATTACTTCGCCTTTTTTAGGCATCATCACATCAACTTCTTCAACACTAAGTGGTTGATTAGGACCCCAAGCAATGGCAGCTTTTGATTTAATAAATTCAGACATGTGTTTTATTTCCTTTAACTGGCTATTAAAAAATAATTGTAGACCCAATTTGCTTGGGTGATGCGCGTATTGTATTTGTTTCTCAAACAATGATAATCTCTGATTTATTAAAACACTTTTACAGTATGGTAATAATGGCGCGTTGGGATGGAATTGATGAGTTTATAGCGGTTGGTGAAGAGGGCAGCTTTACCGCGGCTGCAAAAATGCTTGGGCTTTCGGTTGCGCATATTAGCCGCCATGTTACAGCGCTTGAGCAACGTTTAAATACTCAACTTTTAACCCGTACAACCCGTAAAGTCGTTTTGACCAAAGAGGGTGAAGCGTATTTACATCAAATAAAGCATTTACAATATGCTATGGATGAAGCAACGCAAGGTCTTGCCACGCACCAAACTACACCAAAGGGTAAAATTAAACTCACTGCTCCGGTTATGTACGGGGAAACGTTCATAATGCCTTTAGTGAATAACTTTATGTATGACCATCCTGAGGTAGAAGTGGTTGCCACATTAAGCAACGAGCAAGAAAACTTGCTAGAAGGCGGATTTGATTTAGCAATAAGGCTAGGGCACTTAAAAGATTCGAGCTTAAAAGCGCGCAGGTTAAGTGCAAGGCGCTTTATTATGTGCGCCGCACCACAGTATTTAACGCGATTTGGTGAGCCACATACTTTAGGTGAATTAAATAATCATCAATGCTTGGTTGGCAATAGTAGTTATTGGCGCGTAAACGAAAATAATCGTGATAAACATATTAAAATTACGGGCCGATTGCAGTGTAACAGCGGTTGGGCACTGGTAGATGGAGCAAAAAAAGGGTTGGGTATTGTACAGTTACCCGACTACTACATTGGCAACGAAATTTCCTCTGGAGAATTAGTCCCTATTCTAACGGCTTATCAACCACAGCAAGAGGGTGTATGGGGCGTGTATCCACCAAGGCAGTTTGTGGCCACAAATGTACGCGTTTTACTCGATTATTTAGTTAAAGGGCTTAAAACTTAACCACGAGTTAATGGTTAAATACATATTGCTTTAAATATAGCCAAGTATCAGATTTTTAAATTATTTCTTACATTTTATGCCATACCCAAAGGCACTTTTTTCGTGCTACTATTGCTCAATACTTTTAGGATAAGTGTTAAAAATAATATGTTTCAACCGGTTAGCTTATTTATTGGGCTTAGATACAGTCGCTCCTCTAAGGGAAATGCGTTTATATCCTTTATATCGTTTTTTTCTATTGCCGGTATCGCTATTGGTTTAATGGCTTTATTTACGGTCAGCAGTGTAATGAATGGCTTTGAAAATAGCTTAAAAACGAACATGCTAGGGCTTATTCCTCACGTTGAAATAAAAGCGGAAGCACATACCGCTACACAAATGAATGACTTAAAAACCGATCTCGAACAATCTCCCTATGTTGACCATGTAAGCTTGTATCGCCACGGCGAAGCTATTTTACAAACTAATAAAGATTTACACGGCGTGTTACTGCAAGGCCTTTACGACGATAAAGGCTCTTTATATAAAATTACCGACAAAATAGTGCAAGGCGATTGGAAAACCGTACTTAACAAAAACTACAGTATTGCTATAAGCCGTTATTTGAGTCGTAAATTAGGCGTTAGCGTGGGTGATAAGCTGCGCGTTATTATGCCTAATGCTTCAACTTATACACCACTTGGGCGAGTACCTAGCCAGCGTTTATTTAAAGTTGCCGCAATATACGAAACCGGCTCTGAAATCGATATGGCACTTGCGTTTACCAGCGGCGCTTCGCTGCAACGCGTGCTTAAGCTCGATAAAAACACCGCCCCTAATTTAAGTATCTCGTTGCACGAACCGTTCGAGCTAGATGAATTTATTGAAGCCAGCCAGCGTATTTTAAACGATCATAATTATAGTGATTGGCGCAGTACCCAAGGTACTCTATTTGCAGCCGTTGCTATGGAAAAGCGCATTATGTCTATGTTGCTTGCCCTCATTGTATTGGTGGCTGTGTTTAATATTGTATCGGCTTTAACCATGATGGTGAGTGAAAAACAAGGCGAGGTAGCCATACTACAAACGTTAGGTTTAACTCCTTCGCAAGTACAAAAAGTCTTTATGGTACAAGGCTTATATAACGGTGTAATAGGTACTGCAATAGGTGCGTTTTTAGGTTTGATATTTAGTTTGTATATAAATGAGTTACTTGCATTAGTAGGTTTAAACTTACTGGCGGGTATAGAGCTTCCGGTAAAATTTGATATTTTGAGTTTAGTAATAATAGCGTTTGCCAGTATTGCTATGAGCTTTTTAGCTACCTTATATCCTGCGCGTAAAGCCGCAAAAGTAAAACCAGCAGAGGTATTACGTTATGAATGATTTAGTGATTAGTTGTGAAAATTTAAGTAAGGTTTATCAAGACGGCAGCAACCAAGTTGAAGTATTAAAAGGCGTTGATTTAGCACTTCAGCAAGGCGAAATGCTCGCGATTGTGGGTAGCTCTGGCTCAGGTAAAAGTACGCTTTTACATATACTTGGCACATTAGATACCGCAAGTTCGGGTAGCGCTAAAATTAAAAACCAAGAAGTTGCCAAGCTTTCGCGAACAGAGCAAGCCGCATTCAGAAACCAAAATTTAGGGTTTATCTATCAATTTCATCATTTATTAATGGAGTTTAGCGCGGTAGAAAACGTAGCTATGCCATTATTAATTAAAGGTTTAAGTGCAAAAGAGGCCAAAGTACAAGCGCTCGATATGCTCGAAAAAGTAGGCCTTGTACATCGCAGTTCACATAAACCGTCTGCACTTTCTGGTGGAGAGCGCCAACGCGTGGCTATTGCCCGTGCACTGGTTACAAAACCTGCGCTTGTGCTTGCTGATGAACCAACCGGTAATTTAGACAAACAAAACGCGATTAAAATTTACGATTTAATTAACGAGCTGAACCAAAGTTTAAACACGAGTTTTGTAGTGGTTACACACGATTTAGAGCTTGCCGATAAGCTGGGTAAAATAGCGTATTTAGACGATGGAAAACTAGCTATTAAAGAGTCGCAGTATGTTGCTTAGTGCATTTTTAAGTAAACGCTTTAGAGCTTACTCAGGCCATAAAGACGAAAAAAACGGCTTTGTTAGTTTTATCGCTAAAGCATCGACTATTGGTATTTTATTAGGTGTCGCGGTTTTAATTGTGGCGCTGTCTGTAATTAATGGCTTTGAGCAGCAACTAGTACACCGCTTACTGAGTGTTGTACCGCAGGTTGAATATGTAGCACCAAGTAGACCCATCGCGAATTGGTCGCAAAAGGTTGAGGATTTACAAACACAACCGCATGTAACAGGGGCTGCGCCATTTATTGCTGTAAATGGGATGGCGCAATATAAAAGCCAGTTAAAAGCAGTTGAAATTCGTGGTGTAGAGCCATCGCTTGAGAGTAATGTATCGGCGGTAAACCAGTTTACCAGTGGTAAATTAGTGAGCCAGTTAGGCTTTGATGACGTTATCTTAGGCAAGCAAATATTAAAACAGTTAGATGCCAAAGTAGGCGACAACATTACGTTACTTATTCCGCAAATTAGTCAAAAAGGTCAGTCGTTATTAGCGCCGAAACGCGTAACACTTAATCTTGCAGGTGTTATAGAAATGGGCGGGCCGATTGATAGTACCGCTGCGTTTATACATATTAACAAAGCGCAGCAAACATTGGGTTACGACGAGACTCAAGTCACAGGGCTGCGATTAAGTGTTGATGATGTATTTTCAGCGCATCAAATAGCGTTAAAAGTGGGCCAAACTATTGACGACTATGTGTATATTTCTAGTTGGTTCAGAACCCAAGGCAGCCTGTATCAAGATATTCAAATGGTACGTACCATTGTTTATATTGTGGTGTTTTTAATTATTGCAGTAGCTAGTTTTAATATTGTGTCTTCCTTGGTGATGGAAGTGCGCGAAAAACAAGGCAATATTGCTATTTTAAAAACCATGGGCGCGAAAGACAGCACTATTTTAGCCACCTTTGTAATGCAGGGCTTAATGCAAGCATTTGTAGGCGTGGCACTAGGAACACTAATTGGTGTGGTATTAGCGCTTAATATAAGTGAGCTTTTTACGTGGATAAGCCTATTATTTGGAGCCAATCCGCTTGAAGGTGTTTATTTTATAGAGTTTTTACCAAGTAAATTAGTACTTGAAGACATTGGTATTACAGTGATTGTTACGTTTGTGCTTGCGATACTTGCCACTATTTATCCTGCATGGCAAGCAACGCGCGTAGATCCTGCCAAGGTGCTTGGTAATTAAGCTCAGATAAAAATTAATAGGGTGGTATTAGTAAACCTGTTAAACTAGGTGCTTATTTAAAATTAAGCAATAACTGCTTGGTTGCTATACCTCACTTTGGGATTTACTTTGACTAATAACGATATTTTACGCCGCATTCGCTACACTTTTAACTTAACTGATACTGCTATGGTCAATGTTTTTGCATCAGCAGAGCATACGGTCACTAAAGAGCAAGTAATTGCATGGTTAACTAAAGAAGATGAAGAGGCTTTTACCCCAATAAGTGATACTGAGTTTGCTAGCTTTTTAAATGGGTTTATTAATACCCAACGTGGCAAACGCGAAGGTGAGCAGCCAGAGCCTGAGAAAAAGCTAAATAACAATATTATTTTTATGAAGCTACGTATTGCTTTAAACATGAAAGCAGAAGATGTTATAGCAACACTTGCACTTGTTGATTTTGATTTAAGTAAACATGAGTTAAGTGCGTTTTCTCGAAAAGTAGATAACAAACATTACCGTGTTTGTAACGATCAAATATTACGCTTGTTTTTAACCGGCGTACAAAAGCAGCACCGTCCAGAAGAGTCTGTTGAGTAACTGGTTTTAGCTAATTAGCTTTTAGTTAATGGGTTTTTTGCGAGCGCAATGCAGTATAAAGCCCATTAATTGTTATATTTTTAAACAAACCCACACCTAACTAATACTTCTAAAATTCCCTTTTAAAACATTACAATTTAGCTTGTACGAATACTTACGTACAGCTGTGAATTTAAATTCATCTTTAATAAATAAAAATCAAGCTTCCAATCAAAATAATTCAAGTGCTGCACGTTAAATATCTTAATTTTCCATGCTAAGGTAACAGTTAATTATATTAAATTAAGACCTTAAAGCATGAGTCATAAACTTGATCACGTTTACTTTAACATCTGATAAATACTTTTATTATTAACACGGAAGAATAATTATGAATTATATCCATAGCACAATTGCACAATTAAAAAATAGTAGTCCTGCACAATGCGAGTTTTATCAAGCTGTTGAAGAAGTACTTGAATCACTCGAACCGATCTTAGAAAACTCAGAAAAATACAAAAAAAATGCCATTATACAACGCTTAGTTGAACCCGAACGCCAAATTATGTTTAGAGTTCCTTGGGTTGATGACGAAGGCAATATTCAGGTAAATAAAGGCTACAGAATTGAGTTTAACTCTGCACTTGGCCCCTATAAAGGTGGCTTACGTTTTCACCCAAGTGTAAATGCCAGCATAATTAAATTTTTAGGGTTTGAGCAAATATTTAAAAATGCTTTAACAGGTTTACCAATCGGTGGTGGTAAAAGCGGGGCAAACTTTGATCCAAAAGGGCGATCGGATGCTGAAATAATGCGTTTTTGCCAATCATTTATGAGCGAGCTCTATCGTCATATTGGCCCTACAACCGACGTACCCGCTGGAGACATTGGAGTAGGGGCGAGAGAAATAGGTTACTTGTTTGGTCAATATAAACGTTTAACTGGTCGCTATGAAGGCGTTTTAACAGGTAAAAGCTTATTGTGGGGTGGATCGCTTGTACGAAAAGAAGCCACGGGATACGGCGCTGTTTATTTTGCTGACTACATGTTGCAAGCGCGCGGTGATAGCCTACAAGGTAAGCGCTGCTTAGTCTCGGGCGCAGGTAATGTTGCTATTTATGCTATGGAAAAACTTTATCAAATGGGTGCAACACCAGTAAGTTGCAGCGACTCTCGTGGCACTGTGTATCATGAGTCGGGTATAGATTTAAATCTTGTTAAATGTTTGAAAGAGCAATCGCGTGATTGCTTGAGCGTATACAAACAAACTCATCCTGATGCTATTTATATTGCTGTAAATGACTACCCTAAAGATGGGCATGCTGTTTGGCGCTTTAATGCTGCCGCTGCTTTTCCGTGCGCCACACAAAATGAATTAACACAGGCAGACGCTAACGCATTATTATCTGGCGGCTGTTTATTAGTAAGTGAAGGCGCAAATATGCCTTCAACAAAAGAGGCTATTGATTGCTTTATTGCTGCAAAAATTGCGTATGGACCAGGCAAAGCGGCCAATGCCGGCGGCGTTGCAACAAGCCAATTAGAAATGGCACAAAATGCGAGTATGCAAAGTTGGACCTTTGAAGAGGTTGACGAGAAACTAAAGCAAATTATGAAAAATATATTTGTGACAGCCAACGATACCGCTATAGAATTTGGTGAGCCAGGAAACCTTTTATTGGGTGCTAATATTGCAGGCTTTAGGCGCGTTGCCGATGCAATGATTGAGCAAGGCGTAGTATAAAAATACGATTGAGTGCCAAATTTAGCCATAAATTTATACCTAATTGTGGCTAGATTTAGTTATAAAAGTGATTAGTTAATTATAACTCTATAAAGCTGAGCTATAACAGCGTAGGATCAACTTACTTTCGAATGAAAAATAGGTTTGCACCTTAGTGCATTAACACAAAAATTTATGCAAACAACTGCAAAAGCATCACTTCCAAACGCCTTACTTATTTCTATTAGCACACCACAGTTTAAAGGAGACGAAGCTACAGAGTCGCTTGCAGAACTTGCGCGCTTGGTGACTACTTTAGGGTTTAAAGTAGTAGGTACTCAATCGCAAAAGCAAAGTTCTACCCAAAAGGTTAATGTACTTGGCTCAGGCAAACTAGCAGAAATAGCGCACCTTACCGGTAATAAAGGGTCTGCTGCAGATGAGCAAGAAGATGAAAATGTTCTTGATGACGATCCATTATCTGACATGCCGTCAGAAATCCCATCAGACGATTTAGATTTTGCGTGTGCCGATGTTGTAGTATTTGATTGCGATCTAACGCCTTCTCAGCTACGTAATGTTGAGAACCAATTAGGTGTAGAAGTATTTGACCGCACAGGCATAATCATTGAAATATTTAGCCGCCATGCGCGAACTAAAACAGCAAAATTACAAGTTGAAATTGCTCGCCTTAATTATGTCGCGCCACGACTTCGTGAAACATCAACAGGTGATAAAGAACGCCAAATGGGTAAAGGGGCGGGTGAAACCACCCTTGAGCTAAATCGCCGTAAGGTGCGCGATCAATTAGCAGAATTAAAGCGTGAGCTTGTTAGTGTCCAAGATGTAATGATGGACAGACGTACGCAGCGCTCTGAGCTATTTTCAGTAGCTTTAATTGGTTATACCAATGCTGGTAAGTCATCAATGATGCGTGCAATTACAGGCAGTGATGTGGAAGGCGAAAACAAACTTTTTGCTACGCTAGATACTACAGTTCGTGCGTTATATCCCATTACACAGCCTCGTATACTCGTATCTGATACAGTTGGTTTTATTAAAAAGTTACCGCACGATTTGGTTGCTTCGTTTCACTCAACACTCGCTGAAGCACATGATGCGTCGCTACTTTTGTATGTGGTTGATGCATCAGACCCTTCTTTTCGTTCACAGCTTGAAGTAGTACATAAAGTACTGGCAGAAGTCGGTGTTGAAGGCAGTAAAAAATTATTAGTGCTGAATAAATCAGACCAATTAAGTACTGAGCAGCAGCAATCGCTAATGGATGAGTTTCCTGATGCAATGATGACCTCTACGCGTAACCCTGATGATATTAGTAAACTGCATAAATATATTGTTGATATTGCTCAAGAAGACATGATTGAAGAAGAGATTGTTATACCGTACACAGCCAAAGGTATCGTGGGCGAAATTCGATCGAGTATGAGTGTTGTTAAAGAAGAATATGAATACAGCCATATTAAATTAACAGTACGCTCAAGTGCGATTGATTTAGAGCGTTTAAAAAAGAGAATGTTGGATATAAAATAAATTCAAAACACAAAAAGCACAGCCAATTGGCTGTGCTTTTTAATAGTTGCTTGAGGTGGGTTTATTATTCGCAATACAGATTTTCCATAGAAGAGAAATTAAGAGAAAGCCTTATCGCTTAGCTCTTCTTGCATTTGCTCTCGCATTTTAAATTTTTGCAGTTTACCTGTTACTGTCATTGGGTAGTTTTCTACAAAACGGATATGTCGTGGCATTTTAAAGTAGGCTAGTTTGTCTTTCAAAAACTCACGAACTGCTAGCTCATCCAGCACTGCATCTTCTTTTGGTTGGATCCAAGCGCACACTTCCTCGCCATACTTTTCATCTGTTATACCAAATATGGCTGCATCTTGAATGCCCGGGTAGGTGTAAAGCACTTCTTCTATTTCGCGCGGGTAAATGTTTTCGCCGCCGCGAATAATCATATCTTTAATACGGCCCACTATGGTGACAAACCCTTCAGTATCCATAACACCTAAATCACCAGAGTGCAACCAACCGCTGTCATCTATTGTGGCTTTTGTTTTAGATTCGTCATTCCAATAGCAGCGCATTATACCTGCACCTTTACTACACACTTCGCCAGGTTGACCAATTTGTTGAATGTTACCCAGCTCGTCAATAATTTTAACCTCGGTATGTGCAAGCGCACGGCCAACAGTCGTTACTTGGCGCTCTATTGAAGAGTCTGTTTCGGTAATGTTGTTTATTGGGCTGCACTCAGTTTGTCCGTAAGCAATGAGCACTTGATGCATGTTCATTTGTGTTTGTACTTTCCGCATTACTTGCTCAGGGCACGTTGAGCCTGCCATTACACCCGTGCGTAAAGTACTCAAGTCATAGTCGTTAAAATTACTTAGTTCAAGCTCACTAATAAACATAGTGGGTACTCCATGCAGCGCTGTGCAGCCTTCTTGTTGCACTACATCAAGGGTTGTTTTTGCATCGAACGAATTACCTGGGTAAATGGCTGCAGCACCTTTACTTACACATAATAAGCTACCTAGTACCATAGCAAAGCAATGATACAGCGGGATCGGAATGCATAACTTGTCATTGCTTGTAAAATGCATGGATTCGGCGACGAATAGCGCATTATTTAAAATATTTTTATGAGTGAGCGTTGCGCCTTTTGGGTTGCCTGTTGTGCCTGATGTAAATTGTATATTGATGTCTTGCTCAGCATTTAAGTGTGCACCTATTGCTTTTAATTCACGCTCATGTGCTGCTGTTGGCAAGTTAATAACATCATTAAAAGAATGCATACCAGGAGATGCTTCATCGCCAATGCGGACTATATTTTTAAGAGTGGGCAGTGCTTTTAAATTAAGTGTGTCTTTATCGCAAGTTGCAAGTTCTGGAGCCAAACAATTAAGCATTTCTATATAATCACTGCCTTTGAAGTTTGATGCTGTAATTAAGGTGGAGCATTCAACACTATTTAAGGCGTATTGTAATTCGTTAGGGCGATATGCAGGGTTAATACACACCATTATTGCGCCAATTTTAGCTGTTGCGAATTGGGTTAAGCACCACTCAATATTATTAGGAGACCAAATACCAACACGTTCGCCTGGTTTCACGCCAAGTGCCAGCAACCCCATAGCGAGTTGATTAACTTCTTTTTGAAATTCCTTATACGTTAAACGAATACCCTGATGATGAACTACAACAGCTAACGCCTCTGGGTTTTTGTCGACAATAAAGTCAAAGTACTCGCCAATGGTTGAATTTGTTAAAGGTGTGCTTTGTATACCTTTAAAATAGCTTTGCGATAACGGTAAGTGATTTATTTGTTCTACTTCTTTTACCGCAATAGTGTGTGTGTGCATTGCTCTCTCCATGAAAATGTGTGTGAGTTATGTAAACTACAAAGTTAAAATAAACACATATTGTCGACAAAGAGAAGTGCAGTTAGACTAATGTATTATTAGATTAATAAAAGCTAATACTACTTTTTAGACACAAAAAAACGCGTCTTACAATGTAAGTACGCGTTTTTTAACGAGTAATGAGTTTACATTTCGTCGCTGCGGTATGTTTTTTTCATGATGTAAACGTAAGCGTTTACAAATGCATTTTCTTGGTACTTTTTAAGGCCTGTTTCTTCAAAATCAATAGGGATAGGATTACGCTTTACCTGTTCTTTAATTTCAGTTGTGGTAAACAAACGTACATCTAAATTGTCGATTAATTGAATCGCAGTTTCCATTTTGAATCCCTTCGCGCTGCCAGCAAATTTACCTTTAGGCTGACGCTCACGGATTGCAACAGAATCAATTTGGTAATCTTGCATTAGTTTTGCAAAATCGAATTGAAATTTACGCATTACTTCAGTGTCGTTACCGTTACCTAAGGTAAAGCGTGTTTGGCGCACATCGCGAATATCAAATACGTCATTATCTTTACTTAAAATACAAAGTAGTACATCACTACCGGTAATTTCTACACCACATGTTCTCATGTCTATTCTCTAAAATAACTTAATTACGCAGTATTATACGCAACGCACATTAAAATGCGAGTATAGGTATAGTTGTAGGTGCGTAATTAGCGCGTTGATGCTTTTATATTTTAACTAAATGATTTTTTTTGCACTAAAAGCTGCATTTAGTGCTCAAAACGGGAGGATTTCACCCCTTTAAACTTGTAATTAAATGCACAGCACGCGACAATATATCCTTGTAGTTGAACAGACTCGTCATCTACATTAATTAGTCAATGCTTATTCGTAAAAGCGTTGTCGAGCCATTCTCATTTAATTTAATAAAAATACACGTGATACATTGTAGGTGTCACCACTGTAGTAAGGATTTATAATGCCAGTTATTACTCTTCCAGACGGAAGTCAACGTAGTTTTGAAAACCCTGTAAGTACGCTTGATGTTGCAAACGATATTGGTCCTGGTTTAGCTAAAGCGACCATTGCAGGTCGTGTTAATGGCGACCGTGTTGATGCATGTGATTTAATTAGTGAAGATTCTCGCCTTGAGATCATCACCGCAAAAGACGATGACGGTCTTGAAATTATTCGTCACTCTTGTGCTCACTTAATTGGTCATGCAGTTAAGCAACTTTTCCCAGACGCAAAAATGGCAATTGGTCCTACCATTGATAACGGTTTTTACTACGATATCGATATGGAACATTCATTATCACAAGATGATCTTGAAGCAATTGAAAAGCGTATGTTGCAACTTGCAAAAACAAACTACGACGTAGTGAAAAAAACAGTAAGCTGGCAAGAAGCACGCGATACTTTTGAAGCGCGTGGCGAAACATACAAAATAGAAATTTTGGACGAGAATATTGCTAAAGACGATCGTCCAGGGTTATATCATCACGAAGAATATGTAGACATGTGTCGTGGGCCTCACGTGCCTAACATGAAATTTTGCCAAAACTTCAAAATAATGAAAGTGGCGGGTGCATATTGGCGCGGTGATTCAGAAAACAAAATGCTACAACGCATTTACGGCACAGCGTGGGGCGATAAAAAGCAACTTAAAGCGTATTTAAAACGCCTTGAAGAAGCTGAAAAACGCGATCACCGTCGTATTGGTAAAGCGCTTGATTTATGGCACTGGCAAGAAGAAGCGCCAGGCATGGTATTTTGGCACAACGATGGTTGGAGCATTTACCGCGAGCTTGAAGAGTTTGTACGTGAAAAATTACGTGAATATGAGTACGAAGAAGTAAAAGGTCCAATGATGATGGACCGTTCACTTTGGGAAAAATCAGGTCACTGGGAAAAGTATTCAGAAGCAATGTTTACCACTGAGTCTGAAAAGCGTGAATACGCAATTAAACCAATGAACTGCCCAGGCCATGTGCAAATATTTAACCAAGGTTTAAAATCGTACCGTGATTTACCACTTCGTATGGCTGAATTTGGTTGTTGTCATCGTAATGAACCATCAGGTGCACTACACGGTTTAATGCGTGTACGTGGCTTTACACAAGATGATGCTCACATTTTTTGTACTGAAGAGCAGATAATGGACGAGGTTTCAGCATGTATTAAGATGGTTTATGATACATATGAGACATTCGGATTTGAGAAGATTGTAGTTAAGCTATCTACTCGCCCAGAAGAACGCATTGGTGAAGACCATATGTGGGATAAAGCTGAGCTTGCACTAGCCGAAGCACTTAAGCTAAACGATATTGAATTTGATTATCTTCCGGGTGAAGGCGCGTTTTATGGCCCGAAGATTGAATTTACTTTATACGATTGTTTAGACAGAGCGTGGCAGTGTGGTACAGTGCAATTAGACTTTGCATTACCGGGTCGTTTAGGTGCTACTTATGTAGCAGAAAATAACGAACGTCGTACACCTGTAATGATACATCGTGCTATTTTAGGTTCTATCGAACGCTTTATTGGCATTTTAACTGAAGAGTACGCTGGTTTATTCCCAACGTGGCTTGCGCCAAAGCAAGTGGTAATTATGAATATTACCGATAAACAGGCTCCTTATGTTAAAGAAGTTGTACAAAAATTAAATAAACTTGGAATTAGAGCCGCTGCTGACTTGAGAAATGAGAAGATTGGCTTTAAAATCCGTGAGCATACACTGAAGCGTATTCCATACTTGCTTGTTGTTGGCGATAAAGAAGTTGAACAACAAGAAGTAGCAGTGCGTACTCGCACAGGTGAAGACCTAGGCAAATTTAATGTTGATGATTTTGTAGCTAAAATTAGCGAAGAAATTAAAAATCGACAGTAAAAATCGAGCGTGTAAGGCATTAACAAACAGCCAATTACACGCTTATATTATTGATATTCTTGGAGGAACGTACTATTAGAGGCGGCAAGAAAGGGCAACAAACAGCTCAAAAAAATCGTATTAACGAAGAAATTACAGCGCAAGAAGTTCGTTTAATTGACATTGAAGGCGAACAAGCTGGAATTCAGTCATTACAAGACGCGCAAACTATGGCCGATGCAGCGGGTGTTGATCTTGTTGAGATCAGTCCAAACGCTGAGCCGCCTGTTTGTAGAATCATGGACTACGGTAAGTTCATCTTTGAAAAAAGCAAAGAACTAAAAGAGCAGAAAAAGAAGCAAAAGCAAATCCAGATTAAAGAAATCAAATTCCGTCCTGGTACGGATGAAGGTGACTATCAGGTTAAGCTTCGCAACTTACGTAAGTTCTTAGAAGCTGGCGATAAAGCTAAGATTACGATCCGCTTCCGTGGCCGTGAAATGGCTCACCAAGAAATTGGTATAGAATTATTAAACCGTATCAAAGCCGATTTAGAAGAACTTGCAGTAGTTGAGTCTTTCCCAAATCGTGTTGAAGGTCGCCAAATGGTTATGATGATGGCGCCTGTTGCTAAAAAATAATTTTTAAGCGATAATACGCACCGAAATTAGCTCAGGTCTGCAAGTAATATGCGAATATTCACCTGAGTTAACCGGTATTAAAGTAAGATTGCGGCATTTATGTTGGGTCTTCACCGGAACATGGCAGTAAGTTAGGCCTAAAAGTGGAGCTATAGAAATATATCTCACGCCTGCTTACTAATTTAAAAGCAATACAATTTGGAGTTATTGCAATGGCTTATAAGCTAAAAAGTCACAGTGGCGCTGCTAAGCGTTTCAAAAAGACTGCTTCTGGCGGTTTCAAGCGTAAACAAGCGCATCTTCGTCATATTCTGACTAAGAAAACTTCTAAGCGTAAGTTACACCTACGTCCTAAGATGATGGTTCATAAAAATGACCATGGTCTAGTTTCACGTATGTTACCGTTCGCTTAATAGGGGTTTTTAGAAATGGCAAGAGTTAAACGCGGCGTTGTCGCACGTGCACGTCACAAAAAAGTTTTAAAACAAGCAAAAGGTTACTACGGAGCACGTTCACGTGTTTACCGCGTAGCTTTCCAGGCTGTTACTAAAGCGGGTCAATACGCTTACCGTGACCGTCGTGCGAAGAAACGTACTTTCCGTCAATTATGGATTGCACGTATCAATGCTGCTTCACGTCAAAATGGTCTGTCTTACAGCCGTTTTATCAATGGTCTTAAAAAGACATCTGTAGAAATCGATCGTAAGATCCTTGCAGATATCGCTGTTTACGACCAAGTTGCATTCGCAGCGCTTGTAGAAAAAGCAAAAGAAGGCCTAGCCGCTTAAGCTTTTTTATATAAGTATTAAAAAGGAGCCTATGGCTCCTTTTTTTGTGCCTGTTATTTAGTAACATACATTTTTTTGGAATTAAGTTTATAAATAGTCATGTACTGAACTGCCAAGGCGTGTTGAACCTTGGTGGTTGAATTTGCAGTAGTATGCTTGGCTTTTAAGCAAATACCAAATATATGCTGCCCTTTGAGCTCGATCTTGGGACGGTTAACCCTTTGTTGCTCGGTTTTTACTTATGCTTAAATGGATGTAACCCAATAGAATAACGTAGGAGCAGTTATCGAGCCCACAGGTACAAACCTCGCACCGCGATTAAACCTCCCCTAGATTGAACAAATTTCAATCCACAAAGAACAACACGCCCTAGACTTAATAAGTTTATAAAGCCCCTAAAGACAGCCGTAAATAGGGGATATGTAATTGGCTGCATTTTTTTGTTGAATCACCGCAGTTTCCTCATTATAAAAAAATTAGTTGATATAATTTATATAATTGAGGCGTTTGTTAGAGAATTTTATGTTTGCAAGTTTACTAGTTTTATCTGCAAGTGTTGCGTATGACGCACACTTACCTCCATTAATTGAGTGGCAGGGGAAAAGCGTGGAGCTTTTACAAAAACAAGGGCCGTTAACTACTGATTTTGAGTTGTCAGCAGGTGAAGCGTCACCCGATTATGCAAATACAATGGCATTTGTAGATAGGTTAGTTGCTGCAAACCCTACTCAGTTTCAATCTCAAACCATTGGCTATAGTAATAGCAAACGTGCAATCAAAATGCTGATTGCCAGTGAGCAAGGCTTCTTTGAAGCAAGGCAAATGGCTAATAGCACTAAGCCAACTATTTTTATTCAGGCAGGGATACACTCTGGTGAAATAGACGGTAAAGATGCCATGTTTATGCTGCTTAGGGATATAGCAACGGGTAAGCGCCGTGACATTTTAAAAAAGGTAAATATATTATTTATTCCTATTTTAAATGTTGATGGACACGAACGTAGTAGTGCATTCAATCGCATCAATCAACGGGGCCCTGCAAAAATGGGCTTTAGAACAAATGCTAATAACCTTAATTTAAATCGTGATTTTACCAAATTAGATACCCCAGAAGTTAGAAGTGTTTTAAAGGTTATTAACGACTACAGCCCAAATTTATATATTGATGTACACGTAACCGATGGCGCAGATTATCAATATGATGTGACTTATGGCTACAACCCGGTTTTTTCAAGCGAGTCGCCTGCGGTATCTGATGCACTAAACCAGTTTTTTAAACCTCTGATTGACGATACGCTCGCTAAGCAAGGGCACATGCCAGGGCCACTTATTTTTGTTATGGATAAGCGCGACTTTAAAAAAGGATTAGCGGGGTGGGTTGCTACACCGCGCTTTTCAAATGGTTGGGGGGATTTAAAGTCATTACCGACTATTTTAGTTGAAAATCATTCATTAAAACCTTACAAGCAACGTGTATTAGGAACTTACGTATTTTTAGATGGTGCTATTACTGCGCTATCAAAGCATAGTCATGAGTTAGCTAATGCAGTAAAAAAAGAGCAAGAATTTGTTCCTAAACAGTTAATAGTAAAGCGTGGCTATGCCAAGAATGCTGACACGATTACACAGTTTAAAGGTATTGAATATTCATCAAGCATGAGTGCACTCTCAGGCCAAAATGAAGTGAAGTATTTGGGTAAAGCACATACATATATCGACTTACCTATTTATTGGCAAAAAGATGTACAACATACAGTTGAAGTACCTAAAGCTTTTTTTATTCCGCCTGTATATCGCAATATTATTAAGAAACTAAAGTTACACGGCGTCTCTATTAATAAACTTGAAGGGGCAAACACACAGCCTTTAAAAGTAGCAAAGGTGGCAGACTACACGTTTGATAAAGCACCATTTGAAGGCCGTTTTAGAGTGTCAGCAAGTTTTGATTATGTCCCCGCTATAAATGTAGATTTAGATGGTTGGTATCAAGTCAATACTCAACAAAAAGCAGGTGAGCTTGCTGTGCATTTATTGCATCCTGAAGCACCCGATTCGTTTTTTGCATGGGGGGAATTTAATACTATTTTTCAGCGTACTGAGTATATGGAAAACTATGCACTAATTCCGTTTGCGCGCCAAATGCTAAAAGACAATCCAAAGCTAGCGCTTAAGTTTGATGAAAAGCTTAAAGATAAATCGTTCGCAAGCGACGCTGAAGCGAGATTAAACTGGTTATATGAGCAAAGTCCATTTTATGATCAAGCGTACTTAAAGTACCCAATATTGATGTCATTCGAAGAAGAAGTTGTTATCCCGGATCAAAAAAGTAAAGAAATCTAATATGCAAATTATAACCATACCCGTCACTGCATTTGCACAAAATAGTCGTATTATTTGGTGTAGTGAAACTAAACAAGCCGTAGTCATAGACCCAGGTGGTGACCCTGATAAAATAGTAGCAGCCCTTAATGAGCATAAACTAGAGTTAAGTGCTATTTGGTTAACGCACGGGCATTTAGACCATGTGGGTGGGGCTGATATTTTACGTAATCAATTTAACGTACAAATTATTGGCCCACAAAAAGATGAGTACTTCTGGTTTGAAAATTTACCTATGCAAGCACAAATGTTCGGGTTTAAACCCATTGAGCCTTTTTACCCGGATATTTGGCTAAACCATAACGACACCGTGAGCGTAGGTAAACTTAGCTTTTTAGTGAAGCATTGTCCGGGGCATACACCTGGTCATATTGTGTTTTATCAACAAGACTATGAATGCGTTATTGTAGGTGATGTTATTTTTAAAGGCTCAGTAGGGCGAACTGATTTCCCTAAGGGGAACAGCGAACAACTTATAGAGTCGATTAAGACGCATATTCTAACCTTACCTGATAATACTAAAATATTGTCAGGGCATGGGGGCGACACTACGGTTGGATTTGAAAAACAAACAAATCCTTTTGTGAGTGGTAAGTTTGGTTAAGTTACTTATTTTAAGTTTGGCAAACTGCATAAAAATTAAAAATAAGCAGACTGAGTTTTAAAATGGTTGTATAATTTAACCAGTTTATTTGATAAATAAGAAATAAAATGTCTCTAAATCACGTAGATCGCCAAATATTGGCACTTTTACAACAAGATGCTAGTTTATCAACCGCAGAAATTGCTGATAAAGTAGGCTTGTCTCAATCTCCATGCTGGCGTCGAATTGCCAAGCTAGAGCAAGATGGTTATATAAAAAGCAAAGTGGCTCTCTTAGATGAGAAAAAACTTGGCTTTGATATGCTTGTATATGCACATGTACGTTTATCAAACCACGGTAAAAAGAACCTTGCTGAATTTGAAAAACTTATAATGAGTTATGATCAAGTAACAGAGTGTTACACCATGGCCGGAACAATGGACTTTATGCTACGCATAATTTCACAAGGCATAGAAGGTTATGAGCACTTTGTACGCGATAATTTACTAAGCTTAGAATACGTACAAGAAGTACATTCTAATGTAACAATGACATGTGTAAAACGTAGTACATCTCTTCCTTTATAAAAGCACTTCTTTAAAAGCTAAACCTCTTTTAGTTTAGCTTAACCACATAATGACAATTGTTAACTGAGCGCTAATTTGTTAGAATTTAGCGCTTTTTTTATACCCATAACACCATTTGAGGAACTCAATGTTTAACTTACTCAGTAGGGCGCCTAGCTCTGCTAAAAACGATATTCTATCTGGATTAACTGTGGCGCTTGCCCTAGTGCCAGAAGCTGTTGCGTTTGCTTTTGTTGCAAATGTAGAACCTTTAGTTGGTCTATATGCCGCGTTTATCGTTGGTTTAATTACGGCTATATTTGGTGGCCGCCCTGGTATGATTTCAGGTGCAACCGGTGCACTAGCTGTTGTTATGGTAAGTTTAGTGCTTGATCATGGAGTTGAGTATTTATTTGCGACCGTATTGCTCATGGGCATACTGCAGATACTCGCGGGTGTATTTAAACTCGGTAAGTTTATCCGCATGGTTCCTCATCCGGTAATGCTTGGTTTTGTAAACGGCTTAGCTATTGTTATATTTTTAGCCCAATTAGGACAATTTAAAGTGCCTGATGGTATGGGCGGACAAGAGTGGATGACGGGTAATCCGCTATACATTATGCTTGGTTTAGTGGCTTTAACTATGGCTATTATTCAGTTTTTACCAAAACTAACCACGGCTGTGCCCTCTACATTAGTCGCTATTATTACAGTCACCGCTTTAGTTATTGGTCTTGATTTAGAAGCGCATACAGTACTTGATTTCTTAAAAGGGATGACAGGAAATGAAGCGGCAACTATTGCAGGTGGCTTACCTGAGTTTCACATTCCTATAGTGCCATTTACACTAGATACACTCTATATTATTTTTCCGTATGCGATTATTTTAGCAGCTATTGGTTTAATAGAGTCTTTATTAACACTTAGCTTAATTGATGAAATAACAGATACACGTGGTCATAGTAATAAAGAGTGTATAGGGCAAGGCGCTGCAAATGTTACTTGTGGCATGTTTGGCGCAATGGGTGGTTGCGCCATGATTGGGCAGTCTATGATCAACATTAATTCAGGTGGTCGTTCACGCTTATCAGGTATTAGCGCTGCATTAATATTATTAGCCTTCATTATTTTTGCATCTAGCTTAATTGAAATGATTCCGCTTGCTGCATTAGTTGGTGTGATGTTTATGGTAGTACTTGGCACATTTGAATGGGCGAGCTTTAAAATGATGAAGCGTGTGCCATTATCTGATGCATTTGTAATCGTACTTGTATCTGGAGTGACGGTTAAATTTGATTTAGCAATTGCAGTATGTGTAGGTGTTATTGTATCTGCATTAGTATTTGCTTGGCAGCATGCTAAGCACATATACACAACTAACTATATAGATGAAGAAGGCGCTAAAGTATATGAGTTACATGGCCCACTTTTCTTTGGTTCAGTTAAAAACTTTGCAGAGTTATTTGATGTTAAAAATGACCCTAAAAATGTAATTGTTGAATTTAAGCATAGCCGCGTATCTGATCACAGTGCAATTGAAGCAATTGACACACTTGCTGATAAGTACACAAAAGCAGGTAAGCAACTTCACTTACGTCACTTAAGTAAAGACTGTACGCAGTTGCTGCATAAAGCACGCGATTTGGTTGAAGTGAATGTGATTGAAGATCCAACATACAAAGTAGCATCAGACAAACTAGCTTAATTTACACAAAGCTATTTATATTTAAAAAGCGAAAGGTGAATAACCTTTCGCTTTTTTAGTGTCTCTACTATTTGTTTGCGGTAAGACTCTTAAAAAGCAAGGTAGGCTGTAGTGCTATGCAAACTCATAAATCTATATAATAAGATTATCTAATTTTATGAAAATTAGCCCTACATAGGTAAAAATAATAATGAATAACAAGCGCCTATTCTATGAAATTAGTCTTTAACTATACGGAGTAAACATCTATTTTGAACTGGCAATCTTTAGTCGATAACAGACAACGTTTCTTTTGGCTTTTGCAAATTGCAGGCTGGATTGGTTATGCGTTAGTAAATTATATTGGCTCTAAAGTATTTGAAATGCGTGATATATACGTATTTGTTATTTTATTAAATGCTTACGCTGGTTGCTTAATGACAGTACCGCTTAGGTATATTTACCGTAAAATTTGGAATGCCTCGCCTTGGGTATTAATGATTGTAGTATTTGGTGCCTCTTATGTAACGGGTACTTTATGGGCTGTCGTTCAAAAATTTAATTTGTGGGAAATATACCGCCATGGTTATAGACCCGAAGAGTGGTTTTATTACCTGCAGCAAGGTTTAGATTCTGTTTATATTATTTTATGTTGGAGTGGTCTGTACTTTGGCGTTAAATATTACCAACTATTACAAAGCGAGCGACAAAAAGCGCTCAAAGCCACAACTATGGCACACGAAGCGCAATTAAAAATGCTTAGGTATCAGCTCAACCCCCATTTTTTATTCAATACACTCAACGCTATTTCTACTTTAATTTTGGTTAAAGAAAACAAAGATGCTAACTTAATGGTAGCAAGGTTAAGTGACTTTTTACGTTATACATTAAATACCGATCCAATTAAAAAAGTACCACTAGAGCAAGAGCTACATGCGCTCATGCTTTATTTAGAAATAGAGCGCGTCCGTTTTGATGAGCGATTGAAAGTAAATGTAGATATTAGCGAGCAAGCAAAAGAGGCTTTAGTACCTAGCTTAATTTTGCAACCAATTATAGAAAACGCGATTAAATATGCCATTGCCCATCTGACAGAAGGTGGTGTAATTGATATAAAAGCACAAGTATTTGCGAATGAATTATTACTAGAAGTGGGTGACAACGGCCCAGGTACTGACATACTTGATGGTCAATTAGTTAACGCTCAAGGTGTAGGTGTCGCTAATACTAAAGATAGATTAAAAACGCTGTATGAAAATAATTATTCGTTTGTATTATCACATAATACGCCAAGTGGATTAAAAGTTAATCTGCGAGTACCTTTTGAGAAGGCTGTGAAAAATGACTAAAATAAAAACACTCATTGTTGATGATGAACCGTTAGCAAGAAAGGGTTTAGCGGTAAGGCTTGAAGAATACTCTGATATTGAAGTAATTAAATTGTGTAGTTCAGGCGCTGATGCAATTGAAATGTGCCAAAGTGAGAAAATCGACTTGGTTTTTTTAGATATTCAAATGCCAGGTATGAATGGTTTTGAGGTAGCAAGAGCGCTCAGCGAAAGTACAAAAGCACTACCTGCGATTGTGTTTGTAACTGCCTTTGATCAGTTTGCCGTAAAAGCGTTTGAAATTCATGCTCTCGATTACATTTTAAAACCCGTTGATGATAACAGACTAAAACAGGCGGTAGAAAAAGTGCATACCTACTTAAAAACGCAGCAAGACAACGCCCATAAGAAAAAACTAGCGAGTTTTGTAGCCGGTATTACTGGTAACAATTGCGAAGAAATACTTAAAAAATTAGCCACTGGCGACACGCTAACAGACAGGCGTTACCCAGAATCACTTGCAGTGAAAGAGCAGGGCGAAATTATTCGTGTACCAGTAGCGACTATCCAATGGGTTGATGCTGCGGGTGACTACATGTGTTTACACTGTGAAGATGGACAAACGCATATTTTACGCAAAACAATGAAAGAGCTAGAGCAAGAGTTGGACCCTCAGTTGTTTGTACGCGTACACCGAAGTGCAATAGTAAATACAAAGCAAATTAGTAAGTTGGTTACGCAGGTAAGTGGTGAGTATTTATTAGTACTTGAAAACGGACAAGAATTAAAAGTGAGCCGTAGCTATCGAGATAAGGTTAAAGCAGCGTTAGCAAGTTAAAACCAAAACCAACGCTTTTATTACAGACACAAAAAATGCGAGCTTAGCTCGCATTTTTTATATTTGTAATTAATTATACCAATTGCGTTAAATAAGTAATCTATTATAGCGCTAAGTAAATAGCGCTATAATAAGGCGAAAATTATGACATATAGTTGTTCTATATGAATAATTTTCAACGCAGTGAGAGCGCTATTTAATGCGATAGAATAATCATGTTTTTAATAAAATTGGTATTATGCAACGGTTACAATTTTCATTGTGTTAGTTGCACCCACAGTTTCCATTGAGTCACCGTGAGTAATAATTACTGTATCGCCAGACTGTAAAGACCCTTGAGAAACTAAAGTATCAAGCGCGGCTTTTACCATACCGTCTTTTTCAGTTTTTGTAGAATCAAAAAATACTGGGTAAACACCACGATAAAGTGCTGTTTGACCTAATGTACTCGCATGACGTGAAAGCGAGTAGATTGGTAAGCCTGAGCTGATACGCGACATTAATTTAGCCGTACTACCAGATTCAGTAAGTGTGATAATTGCTTTAACAGAATCTAAGTGATTAGCTGCATACATAGCAGAAAGCGCAATTGATTCAGCATTGTTAGAAAAGCGACTATCTAAACGGTGCTTAGAAACGTGCGTTTCTTTTTGCGATTCAGCACCTAAACAAACACGTGCCATAGTTGCAACGGTTTCTTCAGGATAATCACCGGCAGCTGTTTCAGCTGAAAGCATAACTGCATCTGTTCCATCAAGAACAGCATTTGCAACATCCATTACTTCTGCACGTGTAGGCATAGGGTTATCGATCATCGATTCCATCATTTGCGTTGCTGTTACTACAGTACGGTTTAATGAACGAGCACGACGAATAATTAGTTTTTGTTTGCCCATAAGAGCAGCATCACCAATTTCAACACCTAAATCACCACGAGCAACCATTACAGCGTCAGACGCTAAAATGATGTCATCAACAGCTTCTTGCGTTTCAACGGCTTCAGCACGTTCAATTTTAGCAAGTAACTGTGCTTTTGAACCAGCAGCTTCAGCAAGCGAGCGCACGTAGCGCATATCGTCGCCACTACGTGGGAATGATACGGCAATGTAATCTACGTCAATTTCAGCGGCAGTTATTAAATCTTCTTTGTCTTTTTCAGTAAATGCTGGAGCAGTTAAACCACCACCTAAACGGTTAATACCTTTATTGTTAGATAAAACACCGCCAACAGTCACTGTACAATGCACTAAATGCCCAGCTACTTCATCAACACTTAATTGAATAAGGCCATCGTTTAGAAGTAGTAAATCGTTAGGGCTTACATCGTTAGGTAATTCTTTATAATCAATACCTACAGAGTTTATGTCGCCTTCGCCTTTTTCCATTTTTGCATCAAGGGTAAATTTTGCACCCACAGCAAGCGTTACTTTACCTTCTTTAAAAGTAGAAACGCGGATTTTAGGACCTTGAAGGTCAGCAAGGATAGCAATATGCTTGCCTAATCTTTTTGCAATATCGCGTACAGCTTGTGCACGGTCTTTATGATCTTGGGCAACACCATGTGAGAAGTTTAAACGTACTACATTAGCCCCAGCGATAATAATTTTTTCTAAGTTGTTATCTCTATCGGTAGCAGGTCCAAGGGTAGCGACTATTTTCGTGCGTCTTAGCATCAATTTCTCCTGTTTGCTTGGTGAAAGCATGTTGACGTTATTTTGTTGACTTAAAATATCTATATTAGAATAAAATATTTTAGTTATGTGCAAACTTCAAAGGTTTGCCACTATTTTATACAAAACTATTGTGTCATCATTATGACACCGGTGTCAGAATGCGTCAATGATCTTAATTTCAATTAGCTTTGCTTTTAGTCACCCCGAGACCATTGATGTTTGATATAATTACGTAGCTTATTTATCTGTAATAAAAAAGCATGTTGTATTAGCTCATGATTAGTATTTTATGACTGTATGAGTATAATGCACGCGGTATTATTTAATTTATACACTGAATTTTCTAACCAAATAGTTGTTACCGAGGAGGACACTAGATGCAAGTTGCATTAGTAGGGTTAGGCGTTATGGGAAAAAATCTTGCCCTAAACTTGATTGAAAAAGGGATAACGCTAGTCGCTTATGACAAAAACCCACATGCGGGTGAAGAGTTACTAAGTTGTGCTAAATCTCAAGGCATGGCTGATAGGCTTCACATCGTCTCTGATTTAAGAGACATGGTAAGGCGTTTAGAAGCACCTCGTTCTATTTTATTACTTGTTCCTGCGGGTGAGTTAGTTGATACAGTTTGTAATGAACTTGTAGAGGCCGGCGTTAACTGTGACGATATGATAGTCGATTGCGGTAATAGTAATTATAAAGACGGTATAACGCGTAAACTTAAATACCAAAATAAATTTGAATTTGCCACTATGGGAATTTCTGGCGGTGCAGAAGGCGCTCGCCATGGTCCTGCAATGATGGCAAGTGGTTCTGAAGGTGGTTGGGAACGTATTGAGCCATGGTTTGAAAAAGTTGCTGCTAGCTATAATGGCGACTCGTGTTTTGCACGTGTTGGTCAATCAGCAAGTGGTCATTTTGTAAAAATGGTTCATAACGGTATTGAATACGCACTTATGCAACTTATTGCAGAAGTGTACCAATTACTTCGTTTAGGTACTAATCGTTCTCCAAAAGAAGTGGCTGAGATATTTAATGACTGGTCAGAAGGTCAATTAAATAGCTACTTACTGTCTATTTCTAGCCACATATTGTCACTTGAAAATCATAATAATGTACCGCTTGCGGACTTAATTGATAATAAAGTTGGCGCTAAAGGTACTGGTCTTTGGACTGCGCAAAATGCACTAGAACTTGGTATTGCTGTGCCTTCACTTGTTGCTGCTGTACAAGCTCGTCATTTAACTAATGCATGTAATACAACGGCTGCACAAGAGATGACGTACGCATCTAAATCAACTAACAATGTTGAAATTGATTTAGAAGAACTAAAAGAAGCGTTCTTACTTGCAAGCTTACTAGCGTATCGCCAAGGTTTAGCATTAATTAAAGGTGCATCACGTACTCATCAGTGGAAAGTTGATTTATCTAAAACGCTTCAAACATGGCGCGCGGGTTGTATTATTCGTGCTGACTACCTCGATAGCGTTGCACAAGGTGTTGAATTTATTGATACCCTTGAGAAAGAGTCTAACTCTTTGCGTAAAATTACCGGTCAAGCAATAATGACTGGTTTAGCATTCCCTGTATTGGGAGCTACACAAACGTATTTAGCAACATTAACTACACCGAGTAATGGGCATTTAGTTCAAGCCCAGCGTGATTACTTTGGTGAGCACGGCGTTAAAACCCATAGCGGTGAAACATGCCATTTAACTGACCTAGTGGATATAGACGCTAAAGTTAGATAATAAACAGTTGTTTAAAACGATAAAGGCACGCTATTTAGCGTGCCTTTTGTATTTTAGTCCTGCGAAATTTAACGGCTTAATTCACCGCGTAAATTGTCTTGCATTAAATGACGAATAGTTTCGACCTCTAATTTTTGGCTAAATAGATAATGTAATTTAGTTAAGCATGCTTCAAGGGTCATATCGTATCCACTAATAACACCAATATTTAACAGTGCATTACCCGTCGCGTAGCCGCCCATATTTACATGGCCTTTTAAGCACTGCGTTAAATTAATAATAACGACGCCACGTTTACTTGCTTCTTCAAGTATTGATAAAAAGTTAGGATCTTGCGGTGCATTACCTACACCAAAACTAAGTAACACCAAGGCTTTAATATTGCCGTTGACTAAGCTTTTAACCACTTCTTGACTAATACCAGGGTATAAATAAAGCACACCAATGGCTTGAGGTGTGATGGGGGTAACTTGAAGCTCATTTTCAACATAAGGACTAAGTTGGCCTTTAATCAATTGAATATTAATACCCGATAACGCTAAGGGATCAAGATTAGGGGAGGCAAATGCATTAAAACCATCAGCATGGGCTTTAGTTGCTCTGTTACCCCTAAACAGTTGGTTATTAAAAAATAGACTTACTTCAGCAATAGGGTAGTTGGCTGCTAAATACATGGCATTGAGTAAGTTGACTTGCCCGTCAGATCGCAATTGAGAAAGTGGTATTTGTGAGCCAGTTACAATCACAGGTTTAGTTAAATTTTCAAACATAAACGATAGCGCTGAGGCTGTATATGCCATGGTATCGGTGCCATGAAGCACAACAAAACCATCATAATCTTGGTATTTGTTTTTAATGTCATCAGCAATAAGTTGCCAATGCTCAGGAGACATATCTGAAGAATCTATAAGCGGGCAATATTCGTGAATATCAAATAAAGGCATTTCATCACGGTTAAATTCTGCGTTATTAACCACTGTTTCTGTTAAAAAACCTTCAGCCGGTATATAGCCTCGGCTCGATTTTTTCATCCCTATAGTACCGCCAGTATAAGCGATATAAATGCGTTTACGTTTCATAAAAAAAGCCCAGTAAAAAAACTGGGCTTAGTATAACGTTAAGTAACTTTAAATACAGCTGATTAGGTGAAGCTATGCACTTTTATTGTGCAACGTTACACACTAAACAGCGAGCATATACTCCTTGTGGATCGTTGTAATCTTTAAGGTTTTCTACTTCAGTACTTAATTGGTTTATAACGCTTTGCAAGTTAGCTTGCGTTGCCAGCACTGATGTTTTTTGTGTTTGTAAACCAAGCATAGATTTAATAGACGCGTTACCAAAAATGTCTTGAATCATTTTTTCTTGCGGGCTTAAATCTTGTTTAATGGTTTTAACTTCATAATGATTAAGTTTAGCAAGTGCAGCAGCTGCTTTTATAGCATCTTGTTTATCACCAAGTTTGTCTACTAAACCTAGCTCAAGTGCTTGAGATGCAATCCATACGCGGCCTTGGGCAATTTTATCAACTTGCTCAGGCGTCATATTACGTGCATCAGCAACAACATTTAAAAAGCGACCGTATGCTTCTTCAACACTCATTTGAATTACTTCACCCATTTTTTCGTTAAGAGGTCGGGTGATTGAAAAGCCAGCCATTTCGGTTGTTGCAACACCATCTGAATAAACACCAATCTTAGATAAAGTTTTTTCAAATGTCATAAACGTACCAAATACACCAATTGAGCCTGTAATTGTACTTGGTGCTGCCCAAATTTCGTTAGCAGCAGAGGCAATCCAATAACCACCTGATGCAGCTACAGAGCTCATAGAGGCAATAACTGGCTTACCAGCAGCTTTAAGCGCTAATACTTCTGCACGAATAACTTCAGAGGCAAACATACTACCGCCACCTGAATCAATGCGCAGTACAACCGCTTTAACTTTGTCATCTAGACGTGCTTTACGAAGTAGAGCTGCTGTAGAGTCGCCACCAATTTCGCCCGCTTTACGCTCACCATCAACAATCGTACCTTTAGCAATAACAACGGCCACTTTTTCGGTAATAGGGTTATCAAATTCAATAGGTGGTTTAACCAAGCTTAAATATTCACGAAATGAAACTTGCTTAAATGTTTTGCCATCTTCTTGCGCGCCTACTAAGTCTATTAACTGTTGGCGAACTTGTTGATTTGTTTTTAAAGAATCAACCCAATGGTGGTCAAGTGCATATTTACCTGCATCGCCATCAGCAGCTTTCATTTTTGCAAGATATACGTCCATTGTCTCGTCAAAATTTGACTCATCAAATGGGCGAACCGCAGCAACATCTTGTTTGTATTCGCTCCAAAGAGCACCTAACCAAACACGGTTAGCTTCCTTGGCTGCTTCAGACATGTCGTTACGAATGAAAGGTTCTACTGCTGACTTAAAGGTACCAACACGGAAAATATGCTGCGTTACTTCAAGCTTTTCAAGTGCATCTTTAAAGTAAAGCGGATACATGCCGTAACCTTCAATACCTACGCTACCGTATGGGTGCATAGCTATTTCATCAGCATGTGATGCAATATAGTATTGTGCTTGGGTATAGTAATAACCCGATGCAATCACTTTTTTGCCAGCTTGTTTAAATGCATCAATAGCATTGGTAATTTGCTTAAGTTTGTTTAAATGCGCTTTAGGCATTTCTTGTAAATCAAGCAGTATCACCGTAATGCGATCGTCTTTAGTTGCTTCGTTTATTACTTCAACAATATCATCGAGTAATATTTCGCTTGGCGCTTCAGAACCAGAAGTCGCATCACTAATTGCAGCTTCGAACGGGTCTATGTATGTTTTTTCTTCAACAATAGGGCCATTTAGGTTAAGCCTAAGCACAGAGCCATTTTCAACTATTATTTTATCGTCGTCACTTGAGAGTGACACTAAGAAAACAATTACCAGTAATAAAAACAGAATGTTGAGTATTAAACGACGAGAAAAGTTAATTCCAGCCCAAATACCTTTAAATACCTTTGCTATCAAAATAGCTCCTTAATTTGGTACAGTTAATACATTAGTTCCATCTTAGCCTAGAATAAAAATAAATTTAACTGCTAAATCGTAACGAAGTGTTTATGAGGTGCTATTAATACATGGTTTTACGGCTTTTTTTAATTAAATGAAGGCACATATTGCTTATTGCTTGCCATTAAAGCAGAATTAGCTAAGGTATACAGGTTAGACCAGTTAACGGGGCACAGGATGTTAGAACAACAATTACAATTAAAACACACACAATTACGTAACCGCTTAGTGATGGGCTCAATGCATACAGGCCTTGAAGAGGGCTGGCATAACCGCAAACGCTTACGTGCATTTTATGAAGCACGTGCAAAAGGCGGCACCGCAATGTTAATTACGGGTGGATATAGCCCTAATTTACGTGGCAAATTAACACCTATTTCATCTTCATTTAATAGCTATTACGATGTATTCAAACATCGCGCTTACACAGATGCTGTGCACAAACACGGCGGAAAAATTTGTTTGCAATTATTACACGCTGGACGTTATGCGTATCATCCATTCAATCAAGCACCAAGTGCAATAAAAGCACCGATTAATCCTTACAAACCTAAAGCGATGTCGCTTGGCTCGATTAAAAAAACAATTAAAGACTTTGCGCATTCTGCCTATATGGCTGAAAAAGCCGGCTACGATGGCGTTGAAGTTATGGGTTCTGAAGGGTATTTGATTAATGAGTTTATGGCGCCGCACACCAATAAACGTGAAGATGAATTTGGTGGCAGCCTAGAAAATAGAATGCGACTTGCGCTTGAAATAGTGAAAGCTGTAAGAGCAAAAGTATCTGAACAATTCTTAATTATTTTTAGATTGTCGGTCATTGATTTAATTCCAAACGGCTCAACGCCAGAGGAAGTTGTCATTCAAGCTTCCGAGCTTGAAAAAGCGGGCGTTGATATTTTTAACACAGGCATTGGTTGGCACGAAGCGCGTGTACCGACTATTGCGAGTATGGTACCTCCGGGTGCATTTAAAGAAGCATCAAAACGCTTAAAAGACGTGGTGAGCGTGCCAGTTATTGCTGTTAACCGAATTAATACTCCAAAAATTGCTAACGATATTTTAAATGCAGGCGAAGCCGATTTAATTTCGATGGCAAGGCCGCTACTTGCCGATCCAGAGTTTTTTAATAAATATGCGAATAATCAATCCAAGCAAATTAATATTTGTATAGGGTGTAACCAAGGTTGTCTAGATCACGTATTTAAAAATAAACGTGCAACGTGTTTAGTTAATCCACAAGCTGCATTTGAGCTAGATTATCCGTTAGAACAAGCAACCAGAGCTAAAAATGTATTAGTAGTCGGTGCAGGCCCTGCTGGTTTATCGGCAAGTTGTTACTTGGCACAAAAAGGGCATAACGTCACGCTAATTGACCAAAAATCGCAAATGGGTGGCCAATTTAATTTAGCTATGCAAATACCGGGTAAAGAAGACTTTAACCATACACTTACTTACTTTACTAATGAACTCGAACGATTCAAAGTAACTGTAGAGCTTGGCAAAGCTTATGACGATTCAATGCTTAAAAACTATGACGATATTGTATTTGCAACTGGCGTTCGCCCACGTGAAGCATCAATTAAATGTAGTGATAACAAGCGTGTGTTTGCTTATGACGAAGTTATACGCGGCGAAGTAGAGCTTGGTAAATCAATTGCCATTTTAGGTGCCGGTGGTATAGGTTTTGATATGGTTGCGTTTTTAAGCGAGCACAAATCGCAAACTATTAGCGAGTTTAAAACGCAATGGGGTATTGAGTGTGAAGCCCAACCACATAAAGACGAACGCCAATTGTATATGTTAAAACGCAGTGCGGGTCGTTTTGGTAGCGAGCTTGGTAAAACAACGGGTTGGATACATCGCCAAGTTGCTAAGCAGCATGGCGTGAAGCAAATTGCTGATTGCCAATACCAAAGCTTTGATAAAAGCGGACTTACTATTAATGTTGCTGGTGAAACTCAAGTACTGCCGGTAGACACGGTTATTGCCTGTATTGGTCAGGTTTCTAATAACGAAGTGCTAGAAAATTACGCAGATAACGCAAAGGTACATGTTATAGGCGGCGCTCAACTAGCTGCTGCTATTGATGCCAAACGCGCTATTTTTGAAGCACTTCAGGTAGCTAGAAGTATTTAAGCTTTGTAAACAAGTTGAAATAGTTTATTAATTCGTGCGGTCTTTGATGTTTATAGTCTATAACTTAATAAACATTGAACACACAGGATACGCATGAATAAACTAACCAGCCTTTACGATGCAATATTGAGTAAATTATCATTTTTAGATGGTTTACCTGCATTGCTATTTCGCTTAATTTTAGCCCCGGTTATGATCATTGCAGGTTATAACAAACTTGCTATAAGCGGTGAAGCAGAAAGTTTTTTCGATAACTTTTTAGCATCTCCAGATGTAGTTCAATGGTTTGGTAATAATGAATGGGGTTTAGGATTACCGTTTCCAGACTTACTAGCCTTTTTAGCGGGTTGGAGTGAGTTTTTAGGGGGTTGGTTTTTATTACTTGGCCTTTTAACTCGTTTGGTCAGTATTCCGCTCATGTTCACAATGGTCGTTGCTGCAACATCAGTGCATTGGCATAATGGTTGGTTTGCAATTGCGCCAACTAATCCAGAAACAAGCGCTGCACAAGTACTCAATTGGTTATCAATTCCGGGCGCTAAAGAAAGCCTCGAAAACTCATTAGAAGTACAAGAGCGAATAGAAAAAATTCGTGGCTTAGTTGAAGAACACGGTTTTCCTGATTATCTCTACGAAAAAGGCAAACCCTCTATTTTAAATAATGGTATAGAATTTTCGGCAATATACTTTGCAATGCTCCTTAGCTTATTTTTTATGGGAGGAGGGCGCTTTGTTAGTATTGATTACTGGTTAAAGCGAAATATTTTAAATCAATAGCGCTAAACCTATTAAAAAAAGGCCGCATAAACCCATTTTGTGCGGCTGTTTTACGTTTTAGACTCCCAGTATTTATTTATTAAGGTTTTAAATGTTACTCTAGCGTTTTGAATTTTGAGGAATCGTTATGAACGCTATCGAGCTTTTACTTACCCGCCAATCAGACTCTAAACTAACAGAGCCGGGTCCTACGCCTGAGCAGCTCGACATAATTAAGCAAGCAGCATTACGTGTTCCTGATCATGGTTGTATTGCGCCTTGGCAGTTTATTGTTGCTCAAGGTGATGCACGCGATAAACTAGGTGAAATTTACCATCAAAGTGCGGTAGCAGAGCAACAGGCAGAAAAAGTAATTAATCGTGCTAAAGAGCTTCCCCTTCGTGCGCCTATGATTGTAATAGCAATTGCTAAATATCAAGAACACCCAAAAGTTCCTCGAATAGAACAAGTACAAAGCGCAGGGTGCAGCGTACTTGCGATGCAACAAGCTGCATTCGCTCAAGGATTAGGTGGTGTTTGGCGTACAGGCTACTTTGCACAAAGTGCAGCAGTTAAAAAAGCGCTTAACTTACATGAGCAAGATGAAATAGTAGGGTATTTATATATAGGTACACCAGAAGTCGATTGTAAAAAGTCGCCTCGCCATAAGCCAGAACACTATTTTAGTAATTTGTGAAATAGTATGAACTTTGCGCAATTTACATAGTCATAATTCATTAAGGTTACAAAGAGTATTATTCAAAAGTTAATGGCTTGGCTGTAAGAAGCGCTTGGAAGCACTAAATTTACTAAATCTTCTTCAGTTTGTTTTTTAATCGGTTGTTTTTTGATACATTATGGAAAGTCTTAATAAAAATAACGATAAAGAAGACGAAAACTATGGGAAATTTATTTTTACGTGAAAAAGAGAATTGGCTAGCATGGTCAATTTGGGGAATCATTGGTGCTTTTGTAACACTGTATGTTGCAATGAGCACAAACGCATCACATTTCATAGCCGGTTCAGCAATGGGTATGCTTGTGTTGTTAACATGGTGGATGCACCAGTCCAAACGTTTCGACTTCGGGCGTGCATTTAAAGTATGCTGCTACGTTTTATCGCTTAGTGTGCTACCTGCTTTTATGTTTGTTGTAGTACCAAGTGATGATTTAAATCGATTTGATTTAATTTTTCAAGGCGTTACCTTTACTGCACTGAGTATATTGGCTTGTTTAATTTGTTCTTGGATTGCTCGCAGACCAAAACAATATTATTAATGCGTTTCATTTTAGTCCATTAACTAGACTTTCATTAAAGTGAATAGCTTAATAAAATAACAAAGTGGATGTATTTCATCCAATAAATTAATATTTTATATTAATTTATATTTAGCTCTTTACAAGTTACGTATTTAGCCATATTATTCGCGCCGTGCGGAGAGATGGCAGAGTGGTCGAATGCACCGGTCTTGAAAACCGGCATGGGTTTATAGCCCATCTAGGGTTCAAATCCCTATCTCTCCACCATTATTTAAAGAAACCGCCTTATGGGCGGTTTTTTGCTTTGTGGAGTTTAGTAAGTGACAAAAGCAACAAACCTTTCAACCTCGCAGCAATTAATAAAGCATGTTTTATTATGGACTGTGTTTGGTTACTGCTATCAAAGTGCCATTACTTTATTAGTCAAAATGGCGAGTGACGCACAGCCAGAAAATTCTCTTATTACCGCTTTAGTTTATTGTGTGGGCTTTAATATTTTAGCTGCTCATCTAATTACCAAATACGACAAACATTGGCCGGTAATCGGTTCTATTTTTATTGGTTGTGTAGGACTCCTTGGCGTACCTTATTTACTGTTTGGTGAGTCAGCATTGCTAGCAATTCCTTTACTTGCTGGAATTTTATTCAGTTTACCGCTTTGTAGCTACATTGTTGGCCTAATTAAGGTGAAACTCAGCAAAAACTAGCCCCAAACACGGTTTATTTTGTGATAGCATATATGCGTCTTTTAACTAACAAAACGTGAAAAACACATTATGTCAGATAATTTTACTACAGATGCTGAAAAAGCAAGTTACGGTATTGGCTTACAAATGGGTGAACAACTTAAGTCTAATCCTTTTGAAGGCTTAAACCTAAATTCAGTATTTGAAGGCATGAAAGATGCGTACGCTGGTAGCGCTTTTCAAGTTGAGATCCCTGAGATCCAAGCTGCATTCGAAAAAATTAACGAAGAGATTCAAGCTCGTCGTGAAGAAGAGTCAAAAGTACTTTCTGCGGAAGGTATTGCATTCTTAGAAGAAAACGCAAAACGTCCTGAAATCACAGTAACTGAGTCTGGTCTTCAATATGAAGTATTAGCAACTGGCGAAGGCGAAAAGCCAACAGCTGAGTCTACAGTACGTGTTGATTACCACGGTACACTAGTAAACGGTACTGTTTTTGATAGCTCATACGAGCGCGGTCAACCTGCTGAATTTCCAGTTGGTGGCGTGATCAAAGGTTGGACTGAAGCATTACAAATGATGCCTGTAGGTACTAAATGGCGTATCTACGTTCCTCATGAGCTAGCTTATGGTGAACGTGGCGCAGGTGCTGCAATCGCACCTTTCTCAACGCTTGTATTTGATGTTGAGTTACACGAAATCCTTTCTTAATTTAAATATTAATTAAGAATTTAAAAAGCCGTGTTCAATTTGAACGCGGCTTTTTTGTGTCTGTAATTTAAGAACTTTATGTATGCTAAAAATAAAAAACCGCATTAATAAAATGCGGTTTTTAAATATATAAAGTAAAGAGGTATTTGTTAGCTATTAAAAATAACCGCGGATACCAAAGCGAAAGTTTCTGCCAGGTAACGGTGCTTTATCTTTAATAAATGAGCTATGTACAAAACCTAACTCGTCGGTAATGTTATCTACATTTATATAAAGTTGTGCATCTACCGCACCTAAATCAAGTTGGTAATTAGCTTGCGCGTCAAATAACGTATAACCATCGGTTTGTGTTTCAAACGCAGTTACATCGTTTTGATCAAAGTAATGAGTACCTGTAAGCGTTAGTTGTAAATCACCTAAATCATATTGCAGCTCCGAGCCTAATTTATTGGCTGGAATACGCGGTAGGTTACCTTCATCATCTTTAAGTTTTGCACGAGTTGAGTCACCAAATACTTTAACCATAGCGCTTGATGTAATTTGATAGTGAGCATCAAATTCAATACCATATAGCTCTGCATCTTTGCTGGTAAACTGATAAACCGCAACGGCATCATCATGTGCACCAATAGCAGATTCTAAACCATCTTCTTCATCGTAAACTAAACCTGTATTTTTTTGGAAGTAGAAGTTTTTAATATCGTTATAGAAAAAGTTAACTGTGTAACCAAAATCACCGCTAAAACGTCTAAAGCTTAAATCTAAGTTAGTTGAAGTTTCTTGCTTAATATTTTCAGGCTCAAAATGCGCTTCATTACCTTCAATGTTGTAACCAAGGCCAAGCTCATACGTACCTGTTGCAATGTGTAAACCATTTGACAAAAGCTCTGCAGAAAGTGGAGCTCGCTCTGAATGAGAAATACTTGTCGCAATACTATGGCCCGGTTTGTACTGCCATATTGCACCCGCTGATACACTTAAATTAGTAAAGCTTTGACTGTAACCAAGTGTTTCTTCGTCGTGTTCTTCTTCAGCTTCGTCATCGTCGTGATCATGACCATGCTCAACTTCCGAAATTTGGCTTTCTATTTTGTAATCTTCGATACGCGCGCCAAGTTCAACGGTTACATCACCAAATTCACGTTCTTCTAATAAATAAAGTGCATTAGTTGTCGTTACACTTGCTGGTGTAAATGCTTCTTCACCAATTGCATCGTAATCAGAGTCGCTGTAGTGATAGCCAACCATGCCATGCCAATCAGCAAATTTATGTTCTACATTTAAGCGTGCTTCAGTGGTTTTATTGGTAAAAGTTGTACCAATAGCACCGTCTTCAATTTCGCTATGCGAGTAATCGGTATAGCCAACACGTAGGTTAATGGTTTCAATCCAATTGTTATGCAGTGCATAGCTTATTAAACCCTGCCAACGGTCTTGCTCTAAATGTGCATAAACGGCTTCTTCAGCCTCTTCATCTTCATGCTCTTCGTGTTCTTCTTCAGTTTCGCCTTCGTGATCATGCTCGTGGTGATGTTCATGTCCCGGAATCCCGTAATCGGTATCAATGCTACCGTAAGAAAAACCAACCGTTAGGTGCTCTCCAACATAGCTAGTACCAAAGTTAAGCGTTTCGCTATCAATAAAGGTATTCTCTACTGAATCTTCTTTTTCGACATCGCCATCATCATCGGTGATAGTAAAGTTTGGTGTTTGGTAATCATCGCCGCTGCGTTTTGTACCATCAAAATGAAAGTTAAAACCCTCATTACCGGTTTCAAGTTTTGCAGCAACTGTATTTGCGTTAGATACAGTATCGTGGCTGTATTCAGCTGCACCTGTAAGCTCGTCGATATTGCTAGTAGGAATACGGTTATCAACCACGTTTACAACGCCACCAATTGCACCAGAGCCATAAAGTAGGGTGCTTGGACCGCGTAATACTTCAATTTGTTCTGCCGCTAGGCTGTCGCTTGATGTCGCGTGGTCTGGGCCAATACGCGATGCATCGCTGGCATCTAATCCATTTTGTGTGATTTTAACGCGAGGGCCATCTAAACCGCGAATAATCGGGCTTGATGATACTGGGCCAAAGTAACTTGCATTTACGCCGGGTAAACCTTTAAGAGTTTCGCCAAGTGTTGGTTTAGATTTATTTCTTAATTCATCACCTGAGAGCACGCTTACTGGCGATATCATTTCTAAGCTGTTTTTATGAAGTGCAGAGGCATAAACAACCACTGTTTCAACCGATGTTGGTTTAAGTGATACAGACAGATTGTTTGAAGATTCGGTAACAGCAATACGAGAGTCTATGTAGTTGTCTTTACTAATATGTAATTGGCTGTTTGCATCGATTTCGATAGCAAACTCGCCTAAATCATTACTTTTTACGCTTTGGTTTTTGCCATGAACATGGATAGAGGCATTTTTAATTGGTTGATTTTTATCATCCATTACTTTACCAGTAACGGTTGCAGCCAAAGCTGATTGAGAACATAAAACAGAAAAAATAGCAGAGGAGATTAATGTTAACTTTGTCATGGATATATTGGTTCGTGGTTATTATGTTGTGATATAATATAACACCGCAAAATTAACGAATCAACAATGTTATAGTATAACTTTGTATTTTGCGATGAATAATCTAAAAATGACGATTAAGCCAATATTATAGAAATTCAAATAATAGGTTTGTGAATAGAAAACTTATCCATATGGCCGAATAACTCATAGCGCTAGCTGGTAATTCTATGTATTTAATAGCGGCTATCTATCATTATCGCATCTAGTTTATGCTGCGCTCTTGTCTGGTTTGTTATATCTACAGATTCAATCATTTCGCATTCGTCGCGGATCATCTCTGAAATAAGACTAGGGTAGTGGCGGCAGTCTTCTGGGCGGTCGAGGTAAATGCTGCAGGTATACATGTTTTTAGCGAGTGGATCTTTTTTGGGCGCAATTTCTAAAAATGGGCACACTTGAAGTCTTAAGCCTGTTTTTGGGTCAAACCAAATTTCGTAGTTTTTAACGTATTCATAAATTTCGGGGTTAAAAAGCTCCCATAAATCTATTTCTTCTTTCGTTGCGCTTAAATCGCCACCGCCATATTTAATACAGCATTTACCACACTGGTTGCATTCTTTCATAATTGGCTAATTTAGTTGGCTGTTAACGAATTTAAGTTATTTATTAGTGTAGCACCAAATTTATTATTAACGCTCTACTGAATTTACCTATCCTTTAATTTTTGGGTGCTTAAACAATAGTTAGATACAATAACTTGTTAAAACCTCTTGTTACATTTTATATAGTACAGGCTTTATTTAATGGTTTACTCTAAAGGTAGCGAAAAATGTTACAAACCCCGCTTGAGCAATTGTGTGATTGTTAAATGTTGCTGAGCGCAGATACCTAAGCAGGGCGTTATTATGAAAGAGGCTGTTACTAAGTTAAAAACAGAATTTAATGCAAAGTTATTGTATTGGAACAATCTTAAAAGTAGCAAAGCTAAAGCGGCAATCATCCTATTATTTTTAGTTGTCATTGCACTTAAAGTGTTTACGACCATTTTTACGTTGGATTGGGTTGCAAGTTTATTCAGCGTGTAAGTTTACCAAGAGAAATTGCGATAAAGTTTAATCACAGAGTGTTTAACGCCTACGCGATGTTCATTATTAATGTATTATTACGCTATACACCAAATTAAATAAATCAGTTGTTAAAATACATTTTATAATGACTGTAATGATACATTTTAGCTAAATTGAGTGAATAAATAAGTTTAGCTGCATTAAAGGATAACCAGTGATGATGAACACAAAAGTATATAAAGCGGTACACGACCTTGCAGAAGATTTAATGGCGGCGGCTAACAAAAATAACCGTGAAAAGTTTGAGTCGTTATTTGCAGAGTTAAAAGCTATTTGTATTGAAAACGAAAACACCTCAAAAGATCACCCTGTACAATGGGAAACCTTAGCTGATTTTACCGAAGAGTTAGAAGAGGCAATCACTACTTACGAAAAAGCATTAGAAAAGTCGATTGCGATTAATAACAAAGATCACATGTCGTCGGTTTCTTTTTCAATGGCTACATTACAGCTTGAGCTTGGCCAAAAAGATGAAGCTATTAAAAACCTTCAAAATGCTAAAGTCAGCGCCAATAAAATTGAAGACAAAGAGCTTAAAGCTGAGATACACGACCTACTAGAGTCGCTTATTGAAGAAGAAGGTTAAATACATAAAAGCATAACTTATCCATATTAAATGTGATTTTTGTGGATTTAGCTTGAGCTTAATAAAGCGCTGATGGTTTATACCCTCAGCGCTTTTTTATGTTCGCTATAAATACTAAACCAAAAGAAAAGGCTTACTATTGAGCTAGCTTATTCATAAAATCGACAATGTACTTTGCAATTTCTACTGGTTTTTCTTCAACGCTAAAGTGCCCTGAATCGAGTAAATGTAGTTCAGCGCTCGGTACATCTTTTAAGTATGCTTTAGCGCCTGCGGCTATAAACGCAGGGTCATTTTTACCCCATACAATTAACGTTGGTGGTTGGTACTTGCGTAAATAAGCTTGCCACTCTGGATAGTCGAGAAGGTTGTTGTAGTAATCTTGTAGTAGCTGTACTTGAATTACTCTATCAGATTTGGTTTGTAAAAAGTGAAGATCGTGCGTCCAGCTATCTGGGCTCATCACTTCTGGGTTACTTTGTACGTCTCGTAAATACTGCTTATTAATAATAGCTTGTTCAGACGTGAACGAATAAATTTTATCTTGCTGAGCTTTCGAACTATCCTCATTCGCGGCTTTAAAAAACGCTTGCCTCGCTACGGTTAGTCCATCTAAATACGCATTACCATTTTGTACAATAAGTGCATCAAGTTTATTAGGATTATTTAACAACATTCTAAAGCCTACAGGTGCCCCAAAGTCTTGTATATATAGGCTGTATCTCTTTACTTTAAGCGTTGTTAGTAACCCTTCAACGTATTGAGCTAGTAATTCAAACGTATATTTTTGAGTTTCTGGGTTTGGGCGTTCGCTGTATCCTGAACCTAAATAATCGGGTGCAATTACATGATAACGACCTGATAAAAGCGGGATCAATTCTCGGTAGCTGTGTGAAGACGACGGATAGCCATGTAAAAGCACAATGGTTTGCTTATGTTGCATGCCAGCTTCTCGGTAAAATATCTTTTTACCGTTTACATTTGCATATTTGTAAGCGGTTTTTGAAGGCCATACAGCATCAGCGGCATATACCTGAGCGGTAAGCGTAGACATTGAAACTAGTAAAAACACAATAAATGAGATGATGTGAGCAGGTTTTACTTTAAGGCTTTTTTGTATATCTGGGGGCATAAGTAAACTCGTTATTTTTGGTAATGACGCTTTATTAATTTACCAGACCCGTTATTTACACAATTGCATTCAGTTAATAATTACAAGTTACTACTAATAAGGACACAGTAACAATACCTGTGCTTTTAAAGCACATTACCAAATATATAGTTGATTAGAGGGTAAGTGGTTTTTTAGCAGCTTTTTGTACTTTAAAAAGAGATTCGTTAATTTACTTTTGTTATAATTGAGTTGTTGGCTTACAACATTTATACAATGTTAAGTGAGTATTTTGGAGGAAGGACGTGCTCGAACAAATAGAACAATGGATTGATGCAACAAATATTAAATATAAAACCCAAAGAATTAGCTGTGAGAAATTTGCCAGTGAGTTTGCAGGGTTTTATCCTGTCGAATTTTTAAAAAATGCCTTTTACGTTATTGTCGATGAAATACCCAAACCTAACTTTCCTTTTTTGCGTGAAATGGGATTAGACGATTTTATTGACATGGATGCCGCAGGTACTACATACAAAAACACTTATTACATGCTTCCTTACGTAGCTGATAATTTAGCTGTGCATTTTCATGAACTTGTTCACGTAGCCCAATGGAGTGAACTTGGCGCCGAGGCTTTTATGTTGCGTTACATAACCGAAATTCAGCAGGTTGGTTATGATGCTGCGCCACTTGAAGTCATGGCGTATGGTCTTGATAAGCACTTTACAAATAATGGCAAGAAAATAAACGTGCCTGAACTCGTGGTTCAAGCGTTGTAGTTAATTAACATTTTCAAAGGATTGCATATGACACGCTTTACTGTTTTTTTACTGAGCTTACTGAGTGTAAATGCCTATGCGGCATCGTTTGATGACGATATTGTGGCTGCGTTACTTGAAAGAACAACACATAACGTTACCTATGATGGGTCTTATCGCTCTATTACTTATCCGGGTGGCGATGTGCCCGCTAATAATGTAGGGGTGTGTACCGATGTAGTTATTCGATCATATCGACTTTTAGGTATTGATTTGCAAAAGCTTGTGCATGAGGACATGTTAAAAAGCTTTGAGCTATATCCCTCTAAGCGTATTTGGGGTTTAACCAAACCGGATAAAAATATAGACCACCGCCGTGTGCCAAACTTACAGGCTTACTTTAAAAATCATGGCCAAGTGCTCGCTAAATCAAGTAACGTGAACGACTATAAAACGGGTGACATTGTAACGTGGATGCTGCCAGGTAATGTGCCGCACATTGGTATGGTTGTGAATGAGTTAGCAAAAGACACAGGGAATCCATTAATCGTTCATAATATTGGTCGAGGACCTGAAAAAAGCGACATGCTTTTCGATTTTAAAATTACGGGGCATTACCGTTTCGTCCCACAAGAATATAAATAACCAGATTATAAGTATGAGTTCTCTCATTTATTGATATTGCAGTATAAATAAAAAGGATTTTGAACGTGAATACAAAAACCGATTCAAAAGAGGCTAACCCAAAAGAGGTTAATCTTAAACAAAGTAAACTCGCTCCCAAAATAGCTAGTTTATTTATGAGTATTGCTTTTTCAGCCATAGGAACGGGTTTGTTTAGTTTGGTTGCAAGCTTACTTGGCAACGTGAATGTAACCGAAAAAACAGTTGGCAGTGTGTGGGTTTTACTGACCACATTTTTTGTTATTTTAAATGTATTTGGTGTCATTATTTGGCATAAACCGAAATGGTTAATTACTGCTATAAATAATGTGCTTAGGTTTGCTAAAGAGCGCAAAACAGCATTTTTTAGCGCCGTGCTAATGTTGATATTAATTATAGCAGGCTATTGTTTTTTTCTTTCCTTACCACAGCCAATTAGTTACAAAGCAACTCACTCTACACCTGCTGTTACCACTTTATCTGATGTTTTAAACCCTGAACCGCTTTATATTGATTTTACTCCCGTTTTAGATGATGTAGAAAACACGGATGCAGTGTCTTACTCTGTGGCCAAGCTTGCGCTTGTTGGCAAAGTGATTCCCACAGGTATAAAAGTCACGCCTGAGCTAATTGGACAGTGGTCTTGGAATAGTGAAAGCCAGCTTAAATTTATCCCAAAACAAGATTGGTCAGCAGGGCAAGAATATAAGGTACGTTTTGATTCATCTATTTTTAAAAGTGATATACATCTAAGCGATAATGAGCATGTATTTAAAACTCCCGATTTTGAACTAACGCTTAGCTCACTCGCTTTTTATCAAGATCCTAACGTTAAAAAAAGTCACAAGGTGATTGCAACATTAAAAGCGACTCACCCAACAGATATAAGCACCATAAAAAATAATTTAAAGCTGACTCAATCGCTTGAGCAAGATGGCAAAAACGAACTAGCACAATACAAATTTGATGTTACTTACGACAAGCATCAACGAGAGATTTACATTACTTCAGAGCAAATACGTATTCAAGATACCGAAAGCTATCTGTATTTTGTTCTTAATAGCGGTGTAAAGCCGGTTATGGGTCCTTCTCAAACAACAGTAGAGATTAAAGACGCCGTGTTGATCCCAAGTGTAAATAGCTTTTTTAGAGTAAATACTGCCAATGTGTTGATGGTAAAAAATACGCAAGGGGAGCCCGAACAAACACTTGTTTTAGACTTCACAGATGATATTTCATCGCAAGATGTGGTTAGTAAAACAGTTGCTTACGTATTACCGACTAAAGATTCAAAAGGTAATTATAAGTACTTCGGTAGTCCACGAGAGGTTACTGATGCAGTGCTTAAGCAATCTCAAAAAGTTAAGTTAAATGCGATTCCTACCGCGCAAGATACCGCTAAGTTACACAGTTTTACGTTTGACGCCCCTCAAAACCAGCAAGTTTATATCGCGATTGATAAGGGATTGAAGTCGACGGGTGAGTTTAGGATGGTGAATAAATACGACACTATTTTAGATACGCCGGCTTATCCGACACAAGTAAATATTATGTCTAAAGGGTCTATATTATCAAAAAATGGCGATCATAAATTGTCATTTTTGACCCGCGGTGTAAACGCACTTCAAGTTAAAGTAGGTAGGGTAGAAGCCAATCAAATTAACCACCTTATAAGTCAAACCAGTGGTGATATTTCTAATCCAGAATTTAATAATTATTACTTTACAGAAGAAAACATAAGTTCAATTTTTACCAGACAAGTTAATTTAAAATCGGAGCACCCTAAAAAAGCGGTCTATTCATCTATTGATTTGAGTAGTAAGTATAATGAGTCAGTTGGTTTAGGCTTATTTTTTATAAATGCTCAAGCGTTAAATACAGAAGATAATTACGTATATGGACCCCAAGAAAAACGACTTATCCTTATTACTGATTTAGGTATTTTGGTAAAAAATAATGCAGATGGATCTCGCGATATATTTGTCCAATCTATTGAAACAGGAAAACCGGTAGCAAAAGCGAAGGTGTCGTTATTGGGTAAAAACGGATTAGTTATTTTAAATGCTAAAACAGATTCTGACGGGCACGCATTTTTCGACAACACAACGTGGTTTACTGATGATCAAACTCCCGTTGCTTTTGTAGTCGAAACTAAAAGTGACATGTCTTTTATTCCTTATAATCGCTATGCTCGAATGGTTAACTACTCTCGGTTTGATACCGGCGGTGTAAGTTCTGGGCTCAGTGGTAGTAATAAAATAGATGCGTTTGTTTTTTCTGACCGTGGAATTTATCGACCAGGCGATAGTGTTAAACTTGCCACGATTGTGAAGCAACAAAACTTTGCAAAACTGGGCGATATACCGCTTGAACTTATAATTACCGATCCTAAAGGGACAACTGTTTATAATAAACGAGTGAGCTTAGATAAGTATGGATTGCTTGATTTTGACTTTAAAACACAAAATAGCGCCAATACCGGAACGTATTATGTATCGGTTCAACTTATTAAAAATAATAATAGCCGCGACCAATTAGGCAGTACTCAGTTTAAAGTTGAAGAGTTTGTACCCGATAGATTGAAAATTAGTAGTCAATTTTCTCAATCATCTGCAAAGGGGTGGGTAAACAGCTCAAAATTTAAAGCATTGGTGAGCCTTCAAAACTTATTTGGTACACCTGCTCAAAATAGACGTGTTACTGCTGATTTACATTTATCTCCAGCTGGTTTTTACTTTAATGAATACAAAGATTATGTGTTTTCTGATCCCCACAGTGAAGGAAAAAATATTAGACACAGTTATGAATCATTAACCGAAACCAAAACTGATGAACAAGGCAAGGCAGAATTTGATATTGACTTAACTCGCTATGAGGCAGGTACTTATCAGTTAAATTTTGCAGTACAAGGGTATGAAGAAGGCGGTGGTAAAAGTGTTCGTGCAAGCAGCTCGGTGCTTGTTTCACCCGTTGAGCAGTTAGTTGGTTATAAAGCCGATGGCGATTTAAGCTACATATCAAAAGAGTCAAAACGTGTTGTAAAATTTATTAATATTAATTCAGAAACTGAGCAAGTAGCTCGTGATGATTTATCGCTAAATTTAATAGAACAACAATATGTATCTACGTTGGTGCAACAAAATAACGGCACTTATAAGTACCAATCGGTTAGAAAAAACAAACAGGTATCAAGCAATCCGTTTTACATTAAACAAGATGGCGCAAACTACGAATTACCCACTGCTGAACCAGGTGATTACTTAATAGAACTCGTTGATGGAAAAGGGAATACCGTTAGTAGGGTATCATTTACGATAACCGGCACGGGTAACTTAGCGGGTAAGCTTGAAAAGAATGCTGAACTGCAAGTTCAATTAAATAAACCGGATTACAAACCGGGCGAAACAATTGAAATAAGTATTGTAGCGCCTTATGTTGGCTCGGGTTTAATTACAATTGAAACTAATAAAGTACACGCTTTTAAATGGTTTGAGAGTAAAACAACAAGTAGCATACAAACCATAACGTTACCTCAAGGGATAGAAGGCAATGCGTATGTTAATGTTTCATTTGTTCGAAGCCTTGAATCGAAAGAAATATTTACAAGCCCATTAAGCTACGCAGTTAAACCATTTGCGATTGATCGTAGTAAACGCGCAATAGATTTTGACGTAAACATACCTGATAAAGTAAAACCAGGTGACGATTTAGTCATTTCATATAGTGCCAAATCACCTTCACGTGTTCTGTTATTTGCTGTAGATGAAGGTATTTTACAAGTGGCGAATTATCGGACGCCAAAGCCGTTAAATCACTTCTTACAAAAACGTGCTTTAGAAGTCAGTACCATGCAAATTGTTGATCTTATTTTACCTGAATTTAAACTAGTGCAAGAGCTTGCAGCTGCGGGTGGTGGTTATGCAGAATCAATGGCAATGAACCGCAAGAGCAAGCAACTTAACCCGTTTTCTCGTAAGGTACAAAAACCAGTCGCATTTTGGTCTGGTATTTTATCGGCTGATGCTAAAACGAAAAAACATACGTTTACTATCCCAGATACTTTTGCAGGTCAGGTACGTGTAATTGCTATTGCCGTAAATGACGAGGGTGTTGGTGTTAAAGAAAGTACAACACTTGTGAAAGGGCCCTTTGTATTAACTCCTAATGTATTAACGACAGCAGCACCAGGCGATGAGTTTAATATTGTACTTGGTATTGCTAATGGCGTTGAGGATTCAGGTAAACAACTGCCAATTACGGTAGAAGCGCTTACTTCAAGCAACATTGAAATAATAAGCGATAAAAAATTAACGCTAAATATTGATGAAAAATCAGAAGACACATTAACGTTTAGAGTGAAAGTGCTTGATAAGCTTGGCGCTGCATCAATTACATTTACTGCGTTATCGGGTGACAATGTTAGCCAACGCACGGCAACGTTAAGTGTGCGCCCTGCGGTTGCATTTGTTAGTAGCTTTGAAAGTGGCTTTAGTGAATCAGGTAAAAAAGAAATAGTGGTTTCGAGACAGCTATATCCTAACTTATCACAAAATAATATTACCGCTTCACAAAGCCCGTTAGCGCTTGTTGATGGTCTTATTAGTTATTTAGATAACTTTCCTCATATGTGTACCGAGCAAGTAGTGAGTAGTGTGTTTCCGGTGCTGAGTTATTTAGAACACCCAAGTTATATGGGCAATGTATCTTATAAACATGAGCGTATAAACAACTTAATAGATACCCTTCGTCAACGTCAGTTACCTGATGGCAGATTTATGTTATGGCCGGGTAATTCTAGTGCATCTATTTATTCTTCTCTTTATGTTATGCATTTTTTATTAGATGCAAAAGAAGCGGGCGTAGCAATACCTTATGATATGTGGAACAGTGGTTTTGAAGGTGTGCGCAGTATAGCGAGCGGAACTTTAGAGACGAATGACAGAAACCGCGCTTATGCTATTTATTTGCTAACACGACAAGGTGAGGTAACAACTAATTACTTATCTGATTTAGAAAAAAGTGTAAATGCGAGTAATAGCAAAGTATGGCAACAAGATATAACGTCCGCGTTTATGGGCGCAACTTATCAGCTATTACGTGCAAGCGATAAAGCGCAAGCACTGATCAATAGCTATAAAATTGGGCAAGATACCCAGCACGATAATTGGGGCGCTTACGACTCACGTTTAGCTCACGACGGACAGTATATTTATTTGTTATCAAAACATTTTCCTGCTCGCTTAAAGCAGTTAACTAAAGATGATTTGTTTAATGTCGTTGACCCTATTTTTAAAGGAGACTACAACACGTTGTCGTCTGCTTGGTCTGTACTTGCTATGACGGCATACTCAAAAGTTGCGTTATCACAAGCCCAGCCTGAAGATGTAAAAATAATGGCAACAACGACAATGGCAGAAAAAGAGGCATTAGACATAACCTATACACCTTATCCTAAAGCCTCGTTTTTAAATGACGTTAAAACGCTTGATGTATTAGCGCCACCTCGCTCATTTTACATGATGAGCCAAGCTGGTTTTGATACAAACGTGCCACAAAAGTCATTAAGTAATGGTTTAGAAGTTGTCAGAGAATACCAAGACGATAAAGGTAATGTGATAACCACCGCTGTTCAAGGTCAAGAACTAAACGTTGTATTACGAGTGCGTAGTACAACGGGTAAAAATATTTCGGATGTTGCTGTTATTGATTTACTACCTGGTGGGTTTGAAGTACTCAGAGACAGCGTTCGCAATAGTTATAATCGCTGGACCTCTGATTATAAAGATATACGAGAGGATCGCGTTATATTGTATGGCAGCTTTGGCGATAGCATGACTGAGCTTACTTACAAGATTAAGGCTACTACATCTGGCAGCTTTGTAGTGCCATCGGCTTATGCTGAATCTATGTATGATTTAAGTATTAAAGCGCACTCAAAATCGGGTCGTTTTGATGTTACCGCCGCTAAATAAAAAGTTTAGTTTTATAATGAAAACGGCTTTTTTTACAACAGCACTGCTTGCAGTGCTGTTGTATTTGTTTACTCCAAAGCCTGATATTACCCAGCCCAATGCTTACTCAACGGCTTTTTACGATAGCAGTGATAAATTACTTCGTTTAAATTTAGCCGCAGACGATAGATATAGATTATGGACGCCAATAGATAAAATTCCTTTGAGCGTTCAACAAGCTACTTTATTGTATGAAGACCAAGACTTTTATGAGCATATTGGTATCGATTTTATTGCTTTAATAAATGCGTTTTATACTAGCTATATTAAAAGAAGTCACCGAGTCGGTGCGTCAACAATAACAATGCAAGTAGCCCGGTTGCACTTTGGGATGAACACGCATGTTATTTTTGGAAAAGTAGAACAAATACTTCGAGCGTTACAAATTGAGAGACACTACAGTAAAAACCAAATACTCGAGGCGTATTTTAACTTAGCGCCTTATGGATCAAATATTGAAGGTGTTGGTGCAGCCAGTTTAATTTATTTTAAGAAACCAGCTATTGATCTTAATTTACCTGAGTCATTATTACTTAGCTTAATCCCGCAAAACCCAACCAAACGAAATCCCATTAAAAAATCGGCTAAACTGGTATTGCTAGAAACAAGAAAAAAACTGTTTACTCGTTGGCTTGAAACCCACCCAGACGATAAACATTGGCTAGCAGCTATGCAATTACCGATAAAGGTATATGCCTCTTCAGACTTGCCTTTTGAAGCTCCACATTTTATTGACAATTTACAAAGCGAGTACCCGCACCTAAAGCCTGGAGAATATAAAACGTCGATAGGCCTTAATTTACAAAACTTACTTCAGCGCCATGCAAGAAATTACATTAATCGCAGGCATAGAGACGGGCTCAGTAATACGTCTGCTATTTTACTAAATTATAAAACTATGGAAGTAGTTGCTGAATTAGGCTCTGTGGATTTTTTTAATAATGACATTAGCGGTCAAGTAAATGGTGTAAGAGCTAAACGTTCACCAGGTTCAACCCTTAAACCATTTATTTATGCGCTTGCTATAGACGAAGGGTTAATTCATCCATTAACGCTTGTAAAAGATGCCCCCAAACGCTTTGGAGGATATACACCAGAGAATTACGATCAGCAGTTTTTAGGGCCTATATCGGCTACTGAATCGCTAGTGCTGAGCCGTAATGTGCCTGCTGTTAATTTGATGTATCGCTTACAAAAAGTTGGGCTATACGATTTACTCGTTGCAGCCGATGTTAAAAAGCTTCAGCCCAAAGAGTTTTATGGTTTAGCGCTTGCGCTGGGCGGCAGTGAAGTAACGATGCTAGAGCTCGTTAAGTTATACGCTATGTTAGCTAATTTAGGGGTGTATAAGGATGAAGTTATATTAAAAAAAGACGCCACTGTTATTAACCAAAACAACCCAAATAATCAAAACAATCATATCAAGCAACTCATCAGCCCAGAGGCAGCCTACCTGACTTTACAAATGCTAAGTAAAAATAGTGCAGTTGATGAAATTTCATTTCAAAAAGAAAGAAGACAATCATATCCTGTATATTGGAAAACAGGTACTTCATTTGCTTTTCGCGATGCATGGTCAGTAGGTATTGTTGGTCCGTATGTTTTAGCTACATGGGTCGGTAATTTCTCAGGAGAAGGGCACCCATCGTTTATTGGGCGACAAGCAGCCGCGCCTTTATTTTTTGAAATAATACGTTCATTAGATAGTTACGGCTTAATCAAAGGCAATATAAAACCAGGTGGTTTAAATATTACAGAAGTAGATATTTGTTCAACAACAGGTGATTTACCTGATGTGCATTGCCCTAAAACAGAAAAAGGGCTTTTTATTCCAGGTAAGTCGCCAATTAAAGTGTCCGATGTACATCGTGAAATTTATATTGATAAAGTATCGGGATTACGTGCTTGTCAGTATGTTGAATCTACAACTACAAAGGCAGTTTATGAATTTTGGCCATCTGACTTAGTCAGATTATTTAAACAAGCAGGCATTGTTAAACGCCAGCCTCCACCTTATTTAGATTCATGCTTAATTAATGACACGAGTACACGAGGCTCAGCACCGAGTATTACATCCCCGAGTAATTTAATTAGCTACACGATAAGAGCCAGTAAATTGAAGCAAGAAGGCCTGCCTTTTAGCGCAATCACAGATACAGACTCACGTATTTTATATTGGTTTGTAGATAACAGCTTTGTTGGTAAAGTAGAGCGAGATACGCCTTTTTTCTGGCACCCGCAAGTAGGCGAATTTGACGTAAGAGTGGTTGATAATTTAGGGCGTAGCGCATCAGTTTCAATGCGTGTAAAGCTCGTTCAGTGATACGTAAATAAGCTAAAGAGCTAGTTATCGGGTATTAAACAATTAGATTGGCGTTTATAAACTGTATTTAGCGTTTAGACTACTTTAAATTAATACTTACATTGCCATTGGGTTTACAGCAGCACAGGAGTATTTCGCCTTCGCGCACAAACGCAAGTGGCTCTTCGTTATATTCAACACTACCTGACACTAACGTTGCTCTACAGGCGCCGCAGTAACCTTCGCGGCATTGGAATGCAACGTCTATTTTCATGGATTCTAAGCACTGTAGAAGAGAAGGGCAGCCAGCGGTAAATTCTATACACTGGCTGTTTTCTGCAAGCGTTATGCTTGCAGTAGACTTGTCACTCATTATAAATCAAAATCACCAAATTCTGATGCATCAACTTGAGAGTCTATTTGACCAACAAGGTATGAGCTAATTTCTGCTTCTTGAGGCGCTACTTGCACGTTATCAGACACTAACCACGAGTTTATCCATGGGATAGGGTTACTGTTATTTTCAAATTGTGCTGGCAAGCCAATGGCAGTCATACGTGCATTAGTAATGTATTCAACGTACTGACATAAAATATGTTTATTTAAGCCAATCATTGAACCATCTTTAAATAAATACTCAGCCCACTCTTTTTCTTGCTCTGCAGCATCAACAAACATTTTAATCGCTTCGTCGCGGCATTGGGCTGCAACAATCGCCATTTCTGGGTCATCTTTACCGTCTTGCATAATGTTTAAAATATGCTGAGTACCCGAAAGGTGAAGTGCTTCATCGCGTGCAATTAGCTTGATGATTTTAGCGTTACCTTCCATTAGCTCGCGCTCAGCAAACGCAAACGAACATGCAAAGCTTACGTAAAAGCGAATTGCTTCAAGAATATTTACAGACATCATTGCAAGGTAAAGCTTCTTTTTAAGCTCAAATAAATTAATGATAACTGTTTTACCGTTAATCTCGTGTTTGCCTTCACCGTATAAGTTGTAAAGCGAAACAGAGTTAATTAAGTCATCGTAGTATTTAGTTACGGCATCAGCACGTTCGCTAATTTTATCGTTGCTAACAATGTCATCAAAAATAAGCTCAGGTGCTTGTGTTACGTTACGGATAATATGTGTGTATGAGCGGCTGTGAATTGTTTCACTGAACGCCCATGTTTCTATCCATGTTTCAAGCTCTGGTAGCGATACGATTGGAAGTAGAGCCACGTTTGGCGAACGACCTTGTACACTATCAAGCAGTGTTTGGTATTTTAAGTTGCTTAAAAATATATGCTTTTCGTGATCTGGTAATGCTTGAAAGTCTAAACGGTCTTTACTTACATCTACTTCCTCAGGACGCCAAAAGAAAGACAGTTGCTTTTCAATTAACTTTTCAAAAATTGGGTATTTTTGTTGGTCGTAACGAGATACGTTTACAGTTTGGCCAAAAAACATTGGCTCTTGCATTTGGTTATTATGGTTTCGGCTAAAAGTAGTATAAGACATGTTTATCACTCAAAAAACTATCAGAAAAAGCGGGCTAAATGCCCGCTTAAAATAAAAATCAGCAGTTATATTTTACACGCGCCGCCTTCACAATCGTCATCTTCCACTTCTGGAGCATCTTCTTGTGAATCTGAGGCGCCATCGCGAGTATTGTGGTAATACAAGGTTTTAACACCTAGTTTGTACGCGCTTAGTAAGTCTTTTAATAAGACTTGCATAGGTACTTTACCGCCTTCGAACTTGTTTGGATCATAATTTGTATTTGCAGAAATTGTTTGGTCAACAAATTTTTGCATTATGCCAACAAGCTGCAAGTAACCATCGTTTGATGGAATGTCCCATAGTAACTCGTACTGATCTTTTAAACGCTCATACTCAGGAACAACTTGTTTTAAAATACCGTCTTTACTTGCTTTAACGCTAATATGTCCACGTGGTGGCTCGATACCGTTAGTTGCATTAGAGATTTGCGACGATGTTTCTGATGGCATTAATGCACTTAGTGTTGAGTTACGCATACCGTGCTCTTTAATATTTGCACGTAGTGTATCCCAGTCAAGATGAAGTGGCTCATCACAAATTTTATCTAAATCACGTTTGTACGTATCTGTTGGCATAATGCCTTGAGAGTACGTTGTTTCGTTAAACTTAGGACATGCGCCACGCTCTTTAGCAAGCTCGTTTGATGCCTTCATTAAGTAATATTGAATAGCTTCAAAGGTTTTATGTGTTAATGCATTTGCGCTACCATCTGAATAACGCTTACCGTTTTTAGCTAGGTAGTAAGCGTAGTTAATTACGCCTATACCTAACGTTCGACGACCCATAGTTGCATTTTTAGCCGCCGGTACAGGGTAGTCTTGGAAATCAAGTAAGTTATCAAGTGCGCGTACTGCAAGTTCAGCTAGCTCTTCAAGCTCATCAAGTGATTCTATTGCACCTAAGTTAAACGCAGACAGTGTACAAAGGGCAATTTCGCCTTCTTCGTCATTTACGTTGTTAAGTGGCTTAGTTGGCAATGCAATTTCTAAACATAAGTTAGATTGGCGAATTGGCGCAACTTTAGAAATGAATGGGCTGTGTGTATTACAGTGATCAACATTTTGTAAATAAATACGACCTGTACTTGCACGTTCTTGCGCAAACATAGAGAAAAGCTCAATGGCTTTAATACGTTTTTTACGAATAGACTCGTCTTGTTCGTATTTTACGTAAAGTGCGTCAAACTCAGCTTGGTCTTCAAAAAATGCATCGTAAAGGCCAGGCACATCTGATGGGCTAAATAATGTAATGTAGTCATCTTTAATTAAACGAGAATACATTAGTTTATTAAACTGTACGCCGTAATCAAGGTGACGAACGCGGTTGTCGTCTACACCACGGTTATTTTTAAGTACAAGTAGGTTCTCTACTTCTAGATGCCAAAGCGGGTAGAACAAAGTTGCAGCGCCGCCGCGTACACCACCTTGCGAACAACTTTTAACGGCTGTTTGAAAGTGCTTATAAAAAGGAATACAACCTGTATGGTACGCTTCGCCGTTACGAATATGGCTACCTAAAGCACGAATTCGACCAGCGTTAATACCAATACCTGCGCGTTGTGATACGTATTTAACGATTGCAGACGATGTAGCGTTAATTGAATCAAGGCTGTCGCCACATTCAATTAATACACACGAGCTAAACTGGCGAGTAGGCGTACGTACACCTGACATAATTGGCGTTGGTAGAGATATTTTAAATAATGATACCGCGTCGTAAAAACGTTTGATGTAATCAGTACGTGTTTCACGTGGGTAGTCTGAAAATAAGCTTGCTGCTACTAAAATATATAAAAACTGTGCACTTTCGTATATTTCACCCGATACACGGTTTTGAACGAGGTACTTGCCTTCAAGCTGTTTTACAGCTGCGTAGCTAAAGTTAAGATCGCGAGAATGATCAAGGTATGCATCAAGCTCGTCTAATTCTTGCTCTGTGTAATCTACTAATAAGTGAGCATCGTAGCGTTTATCGCCAACCATTTTTGTTACGTGGTCAAATAAACGTGGTGGTTCAAATTGACCATACGCTTTTTTACGTAAATGGAATACAGCTAAACGTGCAGCTAAGTATTGATAATCAGGCGATTCTTTTGAAATCTGATCCGCTGCTGCTTTAATGATGGTTTCGTGGATGTCTTTGGTACGAATACCGTCGTAAAACTGAATGTGCGATTTTAATTCAACTTGCGAAACCGAAACGTTATTTAAACCTTCGGCGGCCCATTCAATAACGCGATGGATCTTATCCAGATCAAGTGGCTCTTTGCGCCCGTCACGTTTGCTTACAGATAACTGTTGGTTCATTTGCCTGTATTCCTTGGGAATTATGTATTTTGACCAATGCTTTATACCTCGCCGAAGCAAGGTACATACTCATTTATTATAGGTTTCACCGTATTGGCGAATTTAATTGAATAACATTTGGCCACAATATCTGGTGTTGTTCAATTTAGAGATCACAAGATAGTGTGGTCTGAGTTGTTTTGCAAGGGACATAATTGCCCCTATTTGTGGATAACTTTGGGATAACGCATTTGTGTTAGTAGACACTCACCTTCGAACAATCATTTAAGTTGAAATATGCAAAAATCAACTAATGATCTGCTAAATTTACGCATTTTAAAAATAAATTTTGACTGCTTTTTTTATCAGCAAGCTTTGTGTGAAAACTAACACAATCACAATATATAGTGTTTAATAATTAACATGACACTATATATGGTTAAAACCGTCAATTGGACTTAGCCAGTTAAAATTGGCTTCCCAAGCTATCGCTTCATCTTTACTTGGGATGTAACCCCAAAGAGCCGTTGCGGTATGCATACCTGCCGCTTTGCCTGCTTGTATGTCTCGCTGCGCATCACCAATGTATAAACAGCGCTTTGGTTCTACTTGCATGAGCTTTGCACAGTGTAGCAGTGGTAAAGGTGATGGCTTAGCTTCAGTTAAGGTGTCGCCACTTATTACTACACTGGCATTTTTCAATGCGGGAATAGCTGCCACTAAAGGATCGGTTAAAAAGCCAGGCTTATTAGTCATGATCCCCCATTTGATCTTTTTCTGATCAAGGGTGATAAGTAACGATTCAACACCGCTGAAGCAATGCGTGTGCTTTGCTATGTTTGCAGCGTACTCGTTAACTAATTGCTTTATAAGCTCGCTTTGGTGTTGTTTGTCCCATAATTCTTTAAAACCAGCCTCTAATAATGCGCCTGCGCCGTTAGATGCCGCGGGACGGTATATATCACTACTAACAGGTTCTATTTCATTGCTAATAAGGACTGCGTTTAAAGCGGCACCTAAATCATCAGCGGTGTCGAGTAGGGTGCCGTCTAAATCAAATAAAAATGCATCGTACTCTATAAGGGGGTGGGGGGCTTGAGAGTTAGCCATTAAGCTAACTTCTCAAAATAAAGTATGTAATTTACGCTAACGTCACTATTGAGCGTATATTGCTTTGATAGTGGGTTATAAGAAAGCCCTGTACTTGCACGGACTTTTAAACCGGCTCGCTCTGCCCATGCAATAAGCTGTGCAGGTTTTATAAACTTTTTATGGTCGTGTGTACCTTCAGGTACCATTTTTAAAAGTTTTTCAGCGCCAACAATGGCGTATAAATATGCTTTAGGTGTTTTGTTAAGGGTTGAAAAAAACACATCCGCGCCTGGTTTGGCAAGTGCGGCTACAGCATGAATGATAGAAGCTGGGTCGGGTACGTGCTCAAGCATTTCCATACAGGTTATTACATCAAAGCGCTCTGGGTTTTGCAAAGCAAACTCTTCTGCCGGTACTTTTATGTAATCTACATTTACGCCTGTCTCTAAACTATGCAATTTAGCAACAGTTAACGGCTCTTGACCCATGTCGATACCGGTTACTTTTGCGCCCATGCGTGCCATGCTTTGGCTTAAAATACCGCCACCACAGCCAACGTCGAGTGTTTCTTTATCGAATAAGCCTTGCGTTTTGTTTGCTATAAAGTCTAGTCGTAACGGGTTAATTTCGTGAAGAGGTTTGAATTCTCCGTCTAGGTCCCACCAACGCTCAGCGATGGCTTCAAATTTTGCTATTTCTGCGTGATCTACATTTTGATGTTCGGTCATAAAATACTTCCTCGTCAATCTGAGGCCATTATATAGGGCTAAATTGATAAATCGCAAAGTTTTGCGCCTGTAAATTAAAATTAATTGTGATAGCATGGCTGTTAGAAATAATAACAATACTCTTAATACCCAATACCGGGTTGTTGAGAGCTGATACTGAAGGAATGTGATATCAAATGACTGATCTCGCCAATGAAATTCTGCCAGTCAATATTGAAGACGAGTTAAAAAACTCCTACTTAGATTACGCAATGAGCGTAATCGTAGGACGTGCATTACCAGACGTACGTGACGGCTTAAAACCTGTTCATCGCCGCGTTTTGTTTGCAATGAACGAGCTTAGTAATGACTGGAACAAGCCTTACAAAAAATCGGCCCGTGTGGTCGGTGACGTAATCGGTAAATACCACCCACACGGCGACAGTGCAGTTTATGACACGATAGTTCGTATGGCTCAGCCATTCTCGCTGCGTTATATGCTTGTAGATGGCCAAGGTAACTTCGGTTCGGTTGATGGTGATTCAGCAGCGGCAATGCGTTATACAGAAGTACGTATGGCAAAAATGTCGCATGAGTTATTAGCCGATCTTGAAAAAGAAACGGTTGATTTCGTTCCTAACTACGATGGCACAGAGTTCATCCCTGATGTTTTACCTACGAAAGTTCCTAATTTATTAGTGAATGGTTCGTCGGGTATTGCGGTAGGTATGGCTACAAATATACCACCACATAACTTAACTGAAGTTGTAAATGGGTGTTTGGCACTTATTCAAAATCCTGATTTAACTATTTTAGAGTTAATGGATTATATCCCTGGTCCTGATTTCCCAACGGCTGCAATTATCAACGGTAAGAAGGGCATTGAACAAGCCTACTTAACTGGCCGTGGTAAAGTGTACATGCGTGCACGCGCCGACATCGAAACCGATGAAAAAACAGGTCGTGAAACAATTATCGTTCACGAAATTCCTTATCAAGTTAACAAAGCTCGCTTAATTGAAAAAATTGCTGAGCTAGTTAAAGATAAGAAAATTGAAGGTATTAGCGCGCTACGAGATGAATCTGATAAAGACGGTATGCGTATCGTTATTGAGATTAAACGTGGTGACGTAGGCGAAGTTATTTTAAATAACTTGTATTCACAAACTCAGTTACAAACTGTGTTTGGTATGAATATGGTTGCTTTAATTAATAACCAACCTAAGTGTTTTAATTTAAAAGAAATGCTTGAAGAGTTTATTATTCACCGCCGTGAAGTAGTAACTCGTCGTACCGTGTTTGATTTACGCAAAGCGCGTGACCGTGCTCACACGCTTGAAGGTTTAGCGATTGCGCTTGCAAACATTGACCCAATTATCGAACTTATTCGTAAATCCCCTACACCAGCTGAAGCTAAAATTGCCTTAACAGCACGTCCGTGGGAATTAGGTCATGTACAAGGTATGCTTGAGAAAGCAGGCGAAGATAATGTAGCCCGTCCAGATTGGCTTGCTGCTGATTTAGGTATTCGCGACGGTCAATACTATATTTCTGAGCAACAAGCTCAAGCAATTCTAGATTTGCGTTTACACAAGCTTACTGGTCTTGAACACGAAAAAATCTTAACTGAATATCAATCGTTATTAGAGCTAATTGCTGAACTACTTTATATTTTGGCGACTCCTGAGCGTTTAATGGAAGTTATTCGTGATGAGCTAGTTGAAATTAAAGCGCAGTATGGCGATGAACGTCGTACTGAGATTAATGCAGCGGCTCACGATATCAGCCTTGAAGACTTAATTACTGAAGAAAACGTTGTAGTAACGCTTTCTCACGAAGGGTATGTGAAGTATCAGGCATTGTCTGATTACGAAGCACAGCGTCGTGGTGGTAAAGGTAAGTCAGCAACGAAGATGAAAGATGAAGATTTCATCGAACGTCTTTTAGTTGCAAATACACACGACACGATTTTATGTTTCTCTACAGCGGGTCGTTTATATTGGCTTAAAGTGTATCAGTTACCACTAGCAAGTCGTGCAGCGCGCGGTAAGCCAATTGTTAACTTGTTACCACTTGAAGCAGATGAACGTATTACTGCTATATTGCCAGTACGCGAGTACGCTGAAGATAAATACATCTTTATGGCAACTGCATTCGGTACAGTTAAGAAAACACCATTAACGGCTTACAGTCGTCAACGAGCTAGCGGTATCATTGCTGTTAACTTAAATGATGGCGATAGCTTAATTGGTGTTGATATTACCGATGGTAGCAACGAGATTATGTTGTTCACTGATGCTGGTAAAGTAGTACGCTTTAAAGAAGCTGAAGAAACAACCGTTGTTGATGAAAACGGTAACCCAGTACTTGATGAAGAAGGCAACCCTGAGATTCGTTTCAAAGGTGTTCGCCCAATGGGTCGTACGGCTACAGGTGTTCGTGGTATTAAAATGCCAGACGAGCAACGCGTAGTATCGTTAATTGTACCAAAAACTGACGGTGCTATTTTAACGGTAACTGAAAATGGTTACGGTAAGCGTACACAACTTGAAGATTACCCATCTAAGAGCCGTGCAACACAAGGTGTTGTATCTATCAAGGTGAGTGAACGTAACGGTGCTGTTGTTGGTGCTGTTCAAGTTGACGATAACGACGAAATAATGATTATTTCAAATCGTGGTACCTTAGTACGAACTCGCGTTAATGAAGTTTCTACGGTTGGACGTAACACGCAAGGTGTTATTTTGATCAGAACTATTGACGAAGAGCAAGTAGTTGGTTTACAACGTATAGAAGAGATTGAAGTTACAGAAAGTGACTTAATTGATATTGAAGACGTTGAAACAGTAGATACGGTTATTGATGAAGTAGCGGATGATAATCCTCCTTCAGAATAATTGATATTGAAAAAGCGGCCTTGGCCGCTTTTTTTAATGTTGTTGAAAAAAATTAATAGAGTGTGAAATTATATTCATTCATTAAATTTTAAAGGTTTAGCGGATTGGTATTAAATGTTCATACTTAGTAGTTAAATTACTGGAATGAGGCAAAGGTAATGAGTAAATATAATTTTTGTGCGGGGCCAGCTATGCTTCCGCAAGCGGTTATGAAAAAAGCGCAAAAAGAGTTTCTAGATTGGCAAGACCTAGGTGTGTCTGTGATGGAAATTAGCCATCGTAGTAAAGAGTTTTTGGCGCTTACAGCTAAATGTGAAGCCAGCCTTCGCCGTCTAATGAATATTAGTGATGAATTTGAAGTGCTGTTTATGCATGGTGGTGGTCGTGGTCAGTTTAGTGCTGTGCCATTAAATTTACACCAAGAAGGCAAAACAGCGTTTTATTGCGAGAATGGCGTATGGTCGAAAAGCGCCAGAGATGAAGCGAATAAGTTCACTCAAACGTCTTTTACGGATGTCCGTAATGATGCAGATGGTGAGTTTTCAATTAAAGCCGTTGCTGACTGGGAATTACCAGAAGATGCTGCGTACATCCACTATTGCCCTAATGAGACTGTCGATGGCTTAGAGATTTTTGATGTACCGAGTCATCCAACAGCTCCGATTATTGCTGATATGTCTTCAACTATTTTATCGCGTGAGATAGACGTTAATAAATTTGATTTAATTTACGCTGGTGCGCAAAAAAATATCGGTCCATCGGGTATTTCAATTGTTATTGTTCGTAAAACATTACTTGAGCGCGAAGGTTTGCCAAAGCCTGGTATTTTAGATTACGCACTTGAAGCAAAGCAGGGCAGTATGTTTAATACCCCACCTACCTTTGCTTGGTATTTAGCAGCTGAAGTATTTGAATGGCTTGAAAGCAATGGTGGGGTAAAAGCCATGGAAGCACAAAATATTGCTAAAGCAGATTTACTGTATGATTTTATTGATAACTCTGACTTTTATTCAAATATTGTTGCTAAGCATTGTCGTTCACGCATGAATGTCCCATTTTGGTTAAATGATGAAAGCTTAAATAGCAAATTTGTTGCTCAATCAAGCGAAGCCGGTTTACTTGCACTTGAAGGGCACCGAATTGTGGGAGGCATGCGCGCAAGTATCTATAACGCAATGCCACTTGAAGGTGTTCAAGCACTTGTAGACTTTATGGCTGCATTTGCAAAGGAGCACAGCTAATGGAGCAGCTTCGTTTAGAGCCCATTTCACGTGTAAATGGGACTGTTACTCTGCCTGGCTCAAAAAGCTTATCGAACAGAATTTTATTATTAGCAGCACTTGCAAGCGGTACCACCGTTGTAGAGAACTTACTTGATAGTGATGATATTCGTCATATGTTGGGTGCTCTGAAGCTTTTAGGTGTAAATGTAACACTTAATGAAGAGCGCACTGTAGCTACTGTAGAGGGTGTTGGTGGTGTGTTTAAAACACCAAGTGAACCATTATTTTTAGGTAATGCAGGTACTGCTTATCGACCTTTGACAGCAGTGCTTGCGGCTGTAAGTGGCGAATATGAGTTAATAGGCGAGCCACGCATGGAAGAGCGTCCGATAGGGCACTTAGTTGATGCTCTACAAACACTTGGTGGCGATGTTACCTATACAAAACATAAAGATTATCCACCTTTAAAAATCGTAGGCGGCCAAATAAATGGCGGTGAAGTTGAAATTGATGGCAGTATTTCAAGTCAGTTTTTAACTGCCTTGTTAATGGCAGCACCTTTATTTAACGGCGATACAAATATAACTATTAAGGGTACTTTAGTATCTAAGCCTTATATTGATATTACGTTAGGTGTTATGGCGCGCTTTGGTATTGATGTTGAGCACAGTGACTATGTAACTTTTAACGTTAAAGGTGGTCAACAGTATCAATCAGTCGAGCGAATTATGGTTGAAGGTGATGCTTCATCGGCTTCTTATTTCGTTGCAGCCGCAGCGATTGCCGGTGGCGAGATAGAAATTAAAGGTGTTGGCGCTAAATCGGTTCAAGGAGATATAGGCTTTGCTAAAGTAATGGAGCAGGTTGGCGCTAAAATTGATTGGTATGATGAGCGCTTAGTTGTTCGCAAAGGCGAGCTTAATGGTGTAGATATAGATGCGAATGCAATTCCTGATGCTGCTATGACCCTTGCAACAGTTGCTTTATTTGCTAAAGGTAAAACTGCTATTCGTAATATTTATAACTGGCGCGTTAAAGAAACAGACCGTTTGTATGCAATGGCAACTGAGCTTAGAAAAGTAGGCGCTGAAGTTGTAGAGGGTGAGGATTTTATAGAAATTACTCCACCTGAACATTTTAATGATGTTGCTATAGATACTTACGACGATCACCGTATAGCTATGTGTTTTGCTATGGTTGCCGTAGGCGGAAAGCCAATAACGATTAATGATCCAAAGTGTACTTATAAAACATTCCCTACATTTTTCAATGTTTTAGCATCAGTCAGTGAATAAGCTATTTAGAAGTAATTACAAAAGTTACACACTAATAGCAGATATATTTTAATAACTGACGTATAATGTCGCGGTTTATTTAGGTGTGCATTGCAGGAGGTTTTAAATGCAGGCGTTATTAATGCCCGTGATCACCGTTGATGGCCCAAGTGGTTCAGGTAAAGGAACTGTTTGTCGCTTGTTAGCCGACAAGTTAGGGTGGGATGTATTAGATAGCGGTGCGATTTATCGCGTTTTATCTTTAGCTGCACTTCATCACCAAATTGCATTAGACAATGAAGAAGGGCTTGTCCCTCTTGCTGCAAATTTAGATGTGCAGTTTTTGGTAGATAGCCAGACTAATGCAGGAAAAGTTATTTTAGAAGGCGAAGATGTAACCACTACTATTCGTAACGAAGAAGTAGGCGCTGCAGCGTCAAAGGTTGCAGCATTACCTCGCGTTCGTGAAGCATTATTACGTCGCCAGCGTGCATTTCGTAGTGAAAATGGCTTAATCGCCGATGGTCGTGATATGGGCACTGTCGTTTTTCAAGATGCTCCGTTAAAAATATATTTAACAGCAAGTGCAGAAGAGCGTGCTCGTAGACGCTTTGTTGAGTTGAATACGCGCGGTCTTGATGTTACACTAAGTGGTCTATTACAGGACATTCAAGCTCGTGATGAGCGCGATATGAATCGTGCCGTTGCTCCGCTTGTACCTGCAGAAGATGCCATTGAGATCGATACTAGCGAACTTAATGCACAGCAAGTGTTTGATAAGGTAATAACTTTATTAGATATTGCAATCTCTGAAGGTAAGCTTCCTAAACGAAGCTAAAACACATTTTATGCGCCAGCAGGATGCCAGTGCTATTTTAACAACCCCATGCAGCATGGTTGCTTATTGGTATAATATATAGAGACGTATATTCGTATGTCAGAAAATTTTGCGCAGTTATTTGAAGAAAGCTTAAAGGGTTTTGAAGCAGAGCAAGGCTCTATCGTTAAAGGTACAGTAATCTCAATCGAGAACAACATTGTACTTGTAGATGCTGGTCTTAAATCAGAAAGTGCTATCCCTGCTGAGCAGTTCAAAAATGCTGCTGGTGAACTTGAAGTTGCTGTTGGCGACGAAGTAGATGTTGCACTAGATGCAATTGAAGACGGTTTCGGTGAAACTATTCTTTCTCGTGAGAAAGCTAAGCGTCACGAAGCATGGATCCGTCTTGAGAAAGCATGTGAAGAGCAAGAGACTGTTACTGGTGTTATCAACGGTAAAGTTAAAGGCGGTTTCACAGTTGAAGTTGATTCAATCCGTGCTTTCCTACCTGGTTCACTTGTTGATGTTCGTCCAGTACGTGACACAACTCACCTTGAAGGCAAAGAGCTTGAATTTAAAGTAATCAAGCTTGACCAAAAACGTAACAACGTTGTTGTTTCACGTCGTGCAGTTATCGAATCTGAAAACTCACAAGAACGTGAAGAGCTTCTTGCTAACCTTGTTGAAGGCCAAGAAGTTAAAGGTATCGTTAAGAACCTTACTGACTACGGTGCATTCGTTGACCTTGGTGGTGTTGATGGTCTACTACACATTACTGATATGGCTTGGAAGCGTGTTAAGCACCCTTCAGAAATCGTTAATGTTGGCGACGAAATCGCAGTTAAAGTTCTTAAATTCGACAAAGATAAAACTCGTGTATCTCTAGGCCTTAAACAGCTTGGTGAAGATCCATGGGCAGCTATCGCTGGTCGTTACCCAGAAGGTTCTAAACTTTCTGGTCGTGTAACTAATCTTACAGACTACGGCTGTTTCGTGGAAATCGAAGAAGGCGTTGAAGGTTTAGTACACGTTTCTGAAATGGATTGGACTAACAAAAATATCCATCCTTCAAAAGTTGTTAGCTTAGGCGACACTGTTGAAGTTATGGTTTTAGAAATTGACGAAGAACGTCGTCGTATTTCTCTTGGTCTTAAGCAATGTATTGCTAATCCTTGGCAGGAATTTGCTCGTCTACAAAACAAAGGCGATCAAGTTACTGGTAAGATCAAATCAATCACTGACTTCGGTATCTTTATCGGTCTTGACGGTGGTATTGACGGTCTTGTACACCTTTCAGACATTTCTTGGAATACACCTGGCGAAGAAGCTGTACGTGAATTCAAGAAAGGCGACGAAATCACTGCTATCGTATTGCAAGTTGACCCAGAGCGTGAACGTATCTCTCTAGGTGTTAAGCAAATCGAAGCTGACCCATTCAATAACTACCTTGATGCAAACAAAAAAGGTGCTATTGTTAAAGGTAAAGTGACTGAAGTTGATGCGAAAGGCGCAACTGTTGAACTTATCGAAGGCGTTGAAGGTTACATCCGTGTAGCTGATATCGCTCAAGAGCGCGTTGAAGATGCAACTACTGTTGTTTCTGTAGGCGACGAGATTGAAGTTAAATACGTTGGTGTTGATCGTAAGAACCGCACTTTAAGCTTATCTGTAAAAGCTCTTTTCGAAGCAGAAGAGAAAGAAGTACTAGAGAAGCTTAAGAAAGAAGAGCCAGTGTTTGAAAACGCAATGGCAGCTGCTTTCGCAAATGCACAAAAAGACTAATATATAATTAGTTTTTAGTTGGAAGGGCATTTTTTGCCCTTCCTATATCTCTTTTTAAGGAAACGCTATGACTAAGTCAGAACTGATAGAAACACTTGCGGAACAACACGCACACGTTCCAGTGAAAGATGTTGAGAATGCTGTAAAAGAAATTCTTGAACAAATGGCCGGCTCATTATCTACTTCAGATCGTATTGAGATCAGAGGTTTTGGTAGTTTCTCTTTGCATTTCCGCGCTCCTCGCACAGGTCGTAATCCTAAGACTGGCGACACAGTTGAGCTTGAAGGAAAGCATGTACCTCATTTTAAACCAGGCAAAGAATTACGCGACCGCGTAAATGAAAGCATTGCCTAGTTAACTTAGTGGAGTAGTTACTTGTTTAAGGTATTAAAAATTATTCTGGTTGCACTATGCCTTATCAGTGCATTTGTATTAGGGTCACAAAACCCACAGTTAGTACAAATAAATTATATTATAGCCAGTAATACATTACCTTTAGCTGTAATAATAAGTATCTGCTTTTTATTAGGTGTTTTAATTGGTTGTTTTATTAGCTTTAAATTGTTTTCGCAATTAAAGTGGCAAAACTACCGCTTAAAAAAGCAATTAGCGCCTGAAAAAGATAAAAAAAAGCTTGCCGCGAATAAAGACACCTAATTATGATTGAGCTTTTGTTTTTACTATTACCTGTTGCCGCTGGTTACGGTTGGATTATGGGTAAAAATAGTGCCAAAAACCAAGCTCATCAACTTAATCGTCAGATCACTTCTGAATACAGCAAAGGCTTAAAGTTTCTACTCGACAGAGAAGAAGACCAAGGCTTAGAGCACTTAATTAATTTGCTTGAAGTTTCAGCTGACTCTGTTGAACACTATTCTACACTTGCTACTATGTTTCGCCGTAGAGGTGAACTAGACCGCGCAATAAAAATCCATGAACTTCTTTTAAAACACCCAAGCTTAAATGAACAACAAGCTGCAACTAGCCGTTTAGAACTTGCCGAAGATTACATAATGGCTGGTCTACTAGATAGTGCAGAAGAGCACTTAGTTTGGTTAGTTAAAGCAGGGCATGTAGAAGCGCTAGATCCTATTATTACTTTATACTCGCAAACCCGTGAATGGGAAAAAGGCATCAACATGTTTGAAGCCCACAGCGAGCTATTTGCAAAAGAACAACAATTTAAAGCGATCGCTAATTTTTATTGTGAGTCGGCTTTAAGTGAAAATACACCTCAACTAATGAGAAAAGCGATTAGCTTAAATTATAAAGCCGTACGTCCGCTTTACGAGTTAGGGTTAGTTGCTTACGCGAAAGAAGATTACGTTAAAGCTATTTATTACTGGCGTGAGCTAGTATCACAATTCACTTTGTTTGCGCCGTTGTTTATTGATGAGCTAGCTCACAGCTATAAACAATTAAATCTAACGCATCAATTTCATGAGTTAGTCAGTGACTTGTTAGAGAAGGGTGGTGTATTAATTAAAATAAAACATTGCCAAGCATTACTTGAGCAAGGACACACTAAACAAGCCTTTGAATTTCTAACTGATAGCTTAAAACGTCAACCTACTATTCGTGGTTTCAGTTTTTTACTGCAATTAATGGGTGACCAAAACAAAAATACTAAAGAAGTACTTAACGAAATTGATAAGCTTGTAACGTCTTATATTGCTACAAAACCTGATTTTCAATGTCAGCACTGTGGTTTTACGAGCTACACCATATATTGGAATTGCCCTTCTTGTAAGCATTGGGAAACCATTGTTCCAAGTCGAGGCTTAGACGGATTTTAATAACCCCTTAAATAATATCGGATTTAACTATGATAATTTTAGCAAATTAAACTGAGAGTTTACTGGGTTGGAATTTTTTGATGTTGTGTCTATATAAATTTCTCTACACCTTCTCTCAAATTACCAGCTAGCACTATTGCATTAAATCTATTTAAACAATTACTTTATATCAATTCGCTTAATTAAGTGGTCTGTTTTGAGGTAAGAAAATTGTGTCGATAACAAGGCAAGAATTTCGTTATTTTATTGTTGTATATCAGAAATTCTTAAGCAGTTAGCGTCAAATTTAGTCCTTCAAATTGATTAAGTATTATTGCGGATTGGTATTATAGCCATACATTAGGATAGTCATGTCTTTCGAACACTCAAAAAAAATTCTTATAGCATTAGATTACGATGACCAAGAGGTTGCTTTAAACTTTGTTAAACAACTTTCTCCTGATACATGTCGTCTTAAAGTAGGCAAAGAGATGTTTACTTATTTTGGACCTACATTCGTTAAAGAGTTAATTGATTTAGGTTTTGATGTTTTTCTAGATTTAAAGTTTCATGACATCCCTAATACAGTAGCTAAAGCTGTTACTGCTGCGGCTAAAATGGGTGTGTGGATGGTAAATGTTCATGCTTCTGGTGGTTTTGAAATGATGAGCAAAGCTAAATCGGCTCTAGAACAGTTTGGCGATAAAGCGCCATTACTTATCGCTGTTACTGTATTAACAAGCATGGATGAAACAGAATTAAAGCGCTTAGGCGTTGATAAATCAGCTCAAGAGCAAGTTATATATTTAGCTAAGCTTGCAAAGGAAGCTGGGCTTGATGGCGTTGTGTGTTCTGCACAAGAAGCAAAAGCCTTAAAAACAGAGTTAGGTGAGAGTTTTAAGCTTGTTACGCCAGGTATACGTCCTGAAGGGAGTGATGCGGGTGATCAAAAGCGTATCATGACTCCTAAGCAAGCAATTGATGCAGGAAGTGATTATTTAGTTATAGGTCGACCTGTTACTCAGGCGGATAATCCCGTAAAAGTGCTTAGTGATGTTAATAAATCCATAGCGTAATTTAACAAAAAGCAGCAATATAGTGCTAAAACCCCTTACTGCATGTGTATTTTATGTTACATTATTAGTATTAATGATGTAGTAGGGGGTTTGCTTTGAAGTTATTATTAGGTTTCATAATTATTATTGTTGCGGGTTTTTCGGTAAATAAGTACGTCTTTTCTAATAAAGCATATGATGATGTTACATCAGTAACAGATATAATTTCGAACTATCCTATTAATATGTTCGATTTTAAACAAACAATGCGAGATTATGCACACCACCTGTGTTACAAAAATGAGGATACACTGATATCTCAGCATATAACGGTAACTGATTGCATATCTAAGCTTGATGATAAAAAAACAGAATGCGAAAAGAAGGTTTTTCGTTTGGCACCGCTTAACCTAGAGTCAAAGGGTGAAGTGCTTGATTATTCAAGGCAATATACGCAATGTACATTGCCTTATAAGTACATTCTAGGTTAATTACAAACAGATAATATTAGTAATTAAAGCCTATTATTTATGATTAAGATCTTAAGCGAATGGATTTCGCTTCAATATCTATTAACTCTTGTTTGAATAATCCACCAATTGCTTTTTTATAGTTAGCTTTACTAGTAGAAAACATCTTTTTAATCGCTTCAGGTTCGGACTTATCGCCTAATGGAATAACTCCACCTTCGTTTTTAAGTTTTTGCATAATAGTTTCACCAAGGTCACTTACTTTACCCATCCCCGGCTTTTCTAGTACAACATCAATTTTTCCGTCTTCACGTACTTTTTGAATGAACCCTTTAAGCTTTTGACCCACAAATAAGCTTTTAAATACCATATTGTAGAAAACAACACCAAAGTGCGATTCTTCAATTAATACCTTGTAGCCAATATCTGTTTTGCCAGCAACAATTAAATCCACTTCTTGTAAGTGCGTATACTGCGGCTCATCTTTAGATAGAAAGCGATTAAAGTTGTTTGATGCACAAATACGTTGGCTTGCATTATCAAGGTACAAACGAACTAAATATGAGTGACCTTCTTGCATACGTGGTTTTTGTTCGTTAAATGGGGTTAGTACATCTTTTTCAAGACCCCAATCTAAAAACGCACCAATACTATTAATTTCTTTAACGCGAAGCAGGGCATATTCACCTACTTGTGCGTGTGGCTTTTTAGTTGTGGCAGTTGCTAAGTTAGCGTTGTCTAAGAAGATAAATACACTAATGCTATCGCCCGCTTCAAGCTCATGTTTAATTTCTTGTTTTGGTAAAAACACTTCACCTAAATCATGACCGTCTAAGTAAGCACCTTCGTTACTCACTTCTTTTACAAATAATGTTTGTGTGGTTCCTAGGTAACTCATAATTATTCCTGCTCAGTCTTTTTTTTACGGCGCATTGGTGTATCGCCATCAATGTTCATTGGTGCTTTAATTGGTGCTGTTGGCTTTTTAGGTTTGGCTTTGCGTTTAAATACAGGCTTTTTAACAGCGGCGGTTTTTTCTTTAGATTTATCCCACGTTGCTTCAGGCTTTTTCTCTTTAATACCTTTAAACTTAGCTTTTAAACCTTCGACACTTGCAAATACAAGCTCATCGTTCAAAAACGATTTAATAGCTAAATAGCTTGCCCAGTCTTTAGGTCCAACAAGCGATAAAGCATTACCTTTAAAACCAGCACGGCCTGTACGGCCAATGCGGTGTACATATTCTTCAGCGTGTTTTGGCAAATCAAAGTTAATAACATGCGTTACACTTAGTAAATCTAAACCACGAGATGCAACATCGGTTGTGATTAATATTTTAAAGTTTTCGCGACTAAATGAATCCATTATATCTAAACGTTTATTTTGCGTTAAGTCACCTGCAAGCGCTACAGACTTAAAGCCTTTAGCATTTAGCGCCTCACTCAAACGACTCGTGTCAGAACGCGTTGCCGTGAAAATAATACACTGCCCAACATCATCTTGATTCAAAAAGTGCTCTAATAGCGCTTCTTTATGATCAAGATGATCGGCAAGGTATAACGTTTGTTTAATATCGCTATGTTGCTCGTTCGCTGCACTTAGCGTAATTTGCTTTGGCTTTTTTAATAGATTACGTGATAGAGCGTCTACTTGCGCATGGTCAAGTGTTGCAGAAAACAATAACGTTTGGCGTAAACGGTGATTAGCTTGCTCGTTAATCATTTTCAACTGCCCAGTAAAGCCTAAATCTAATATACGATCGGCTTCATCAAAAATAAGCAGTTCTAGCCCACTCAATTGTAAAGATCGTTTTGTAATGTGATCGGCTAAACGCCCAGGTGTAGCAACTACAAATTGTGGATCATTTCTAAGTGCTTTTATTTGGTCATTAAAGTTCTCGCCGCCAAGTATTTTTACGGCCTTAATAGCTGTGCCTGCAATTAATAAACGCAGCTGAGTAAATACTTGCGTAGCAAGCTCACGCGTAGGAGCAACAATAAGTACACGAGGATCGCGTTTACTGAGTGCTTTTTGTTTCATAACCCTTTGTACAGCAGGTAATAAAAACGCCAAGGTTTTGCCCGACCCAGTTTTCGACTGAGCGAAAATGTCATGCCCTGCAAGTGCGGTAGGCACTGCATGCGCTTGAATATCGGTGGGCTGGGTGATCCCTTGATGTGCTAACTGTGTTTCAAGGCGTGTATCAATCCCAAGATCAGTAAACTGCAATGTGTGTTTCTCCAAAATAAGCAAATTAAGTCTATAAATTTATCAGCGCATTATAGCTTACACAGATAGGTCGCTAACAGTAAAAACCAATCTATAGCGCTATTTTTTGCAATTAAACTAAAAAAGCGTAAAATACGCGCCCCATATGCGCCGGATTTACGATTCGGTAAATGCCAATTGTGGCAACTAAAAGCAAAATAGGAAATAAGATGACGGCAGTTCATAAAAATGATGTGACAAAGGACCACTTTGTAGTGTGTGCAATGTATAAGTTTGTGGCTTTACCTGAGTATGAAGCCCTTAGAAAGCCATTACTTGAGGTAATGGAAGCAAACGAGGTTCGTGGTACTTTACTTATTGCAGCTGAAGGTATTAACGGTACGGTTTCTGCTAAACGTGAAGGCATAGATAATCTATTAGCCTGGCTTGATGAGCAACCTAATTTAAAAAATATCGTAACAAAAGAATCTTACGATGATGAATGCCCGTTTTACCGTACTAAAGTAAAATTAAAAAAAGAAATTGTAACTATGGGGATTGAAGGTGTAGACCCTCTAAAAGTTGTAGGTAGTTATGTTAAGCCTAATGAATGGAATGCGTTAATATCAGATCCTGACGTTATACTTATTGATACTCGTAATGATTACGAAATAGAAATTGGTACTTTTCAAAACGCAGTCGATCCAAACACTAAAACATTTCGTGAGTTTCCTCAGTGGGCAAAAGAAAACTTAGACCCTGAAAAACATAAAAAAGTGGCTATGTTTTGTACTGGCGGTATTCGCTGTGAAAAATCAACTGCGTATATGAAAGAGCAAGGCTTTGATGAGGTATATCATCTTGAAGGTGGTATTTTAAAATACCTAGAAGAAGTGCCAAAAGAAGAAACAATGTGGGAAGGCGAGTGTTTTGTATTTGATAATCGTGTAGCGGTTGATCACGACTTACAAAAAGGTTCTTATGATCAATGTCACGCCTGTCGTATGCCAATTACAGAAGAAGAAAAATTAAAGCCTGAATACATGGAAGGTGTATCTTGCCATCATTGTATTGAAGAAGTAACGGATGAACAGCGGACACGCTTTGCTGAACGCCAAAAACAGATTGAGCTCGCGCAAGCGCGTGGTGAAGGCCACATTGGTAGCGAAGCACAGGCAGTTTTACAGCAACGTAAAGAGGCTAAAAAAGCGCAAAAGGATGCTCAGCGCGGTAAATAACATTTATTAATGAATACTTTTATTAGCCCAGCTTATGCTGGGCTTTTTAGTTTTAACTGTCACTTGTATTTTTTGTTAGTTTTACCTAAATTGGTATCACCTACGTAAACTCATCCTATTGTTTTGCTAATTTATCGTTCTAACCTATTTATTGATCAAACAGCTGTTAGACTTCGTACGGTAATGAAAATAATAATTAGTTAGGGTGTAACTTTGAAATCTCGAATTTTATTAATCAGTACATTAAGTGCTTTACTATTTGTAACTTTACCAGCATTAAGCGCTAATGTTGTGGTACAAAAAATAACATTAGAGCGTGCTAAGCAACAAGTACAAGCAGTTGGTAATACAGAGGCAATTCATTCAGTTATGTTATACCCAGCTGTGGGTGATAAGGTGACCGCTGTATACTTTAAACCTGGCGATAAAGTAAAAAAAGGCGATATGTTACTCGAGCTCGACTCTCGCAGGCAAAAAGCCGCGCTTGATGAGGCTAAAATTAAACTTGCCGATACGCAAAGAATATTAGAGCGATTACAGCAAAGCCAGGCTAAAGGAGCTGTGCCTAAAAGTGACGTAGACGACGCTAAAACAGTTGTTGAACTTGCAAAAGTTACTTTAACTCAAGCACAAACAGAGCTTGAAGATAGAAAAGTTATTGCACCTTTAAATGGTATTATGGGGCTAACAGATGTTGAGGTTGGCGATAGAATTTCTGAGCTTACTGAAATAGCGAGTATTGATGACACGAGTGACTTGTATATAAATTTTAATGCGCCAGAATCAGCCATATTTATGCTACGCAATAAAAGTAATATAACAGTATTTCCTTGGCAGTCAGAAAGCCCAATTAACGCCCAAATTGCTTATTTAGATTCTCGAATAAATCCTCAAACTCGTACTCTTCGTGTTAAAGCAAAACTTAACAATGCGAATGAGCAGTTTTTGCCGGGTATGAGCTTTAGAGTTCATATTGAAGTATTAGGTGATAATTACGCTGCAATACCAGAAGCTGCGTTACTGTGGGGAGCAACGGGTCCTTACGTATGGACAAGTGTTGATAATAAAGCCACACGCGTTGATGTAAAAATAGAGCAACGCCTTGCAGGTCGATTACTAGTATCGGGCCCATTAAAAGAGGGTGATATTTTAGTTATTGAGGGCGTCCAACGCCTACGAGCTAAGCAAGAACTAAGCTTTAACGCAATTGATTCAGATTCGCAGGAGTAGGTATGAAACAACAACCTATGATGCAAGATTTACCATCAATGGCTATTCGTCGCCCTGTGCTTATAGTTGTACTCAACTTACTAATTATTATTGCCGGGATTGCAGCTATTGCAGGGATTGAGGTTAGGGAGCTCCCCGATGTAGATAGGCCGCGTATTACTGTTTCTGCACCATTTCCGGGTGGCTCACCAGAAACTGTAGACACTGAAGTAACCAGTAAACTAGAAGGCGCAGTAGCACGCGTAAGCGGTGTTAAATCAATACGAGCGCAAAGTGAAGAAGGAAATTCACGAATTGTCGTAGAGTTTAGGCCCGGAATTAATTTAGACGATGCAGCAAACGAAACGCGCGAATCGGTGGCACGTGTTCAACGAGATCTCCCCGAAGAAGTCGAGCGAGTATCCATTATTAAAGCCGATAACGATGCAGAAGCCGTTGTATCGTTAACCGTCTCTAGTGATAGTCTATCGCTTGAAGCACTTACTGAACGTGTTGATGTTGATTTAGCCCCGCAGTTTTTAACCATTCCAGGTGTTGCGGATGTACGCTTAAATGGTGATAGGGAACGAGTATTAAGAGTACGAATTGATCCTCTTAAACTAAGCAGCTTCAATTTAACGATTCCAGATGTTGCACAAGTACTTAGCCAAGCTCCGTTTGACGTGCCAGCAGGAAGTTTAAAATCAAACGATCAACAAATTATCGTACGGGCTGATGCTACATCAATAACACCAGAGCAAGTGGGCGACATCATAATTCAAGATGATACCCGCATTAGCGATATTGCAGCTGTTTACTTTGGTCCCGCTGATCCACGTTCTATGGTAAGACTCAACGGTAAACCTGTTATAGGCATGGAGATAATTCGTCAAGCCCAATCAAATACGATAGAAATATCTGATGAAGTGTTAAAGCTCATCAACAGCATGCAAACGCGTTTTCCTGAAATGGAATTTACCCTTACGTCTGATGATGCACAGTTTATTAGAAGCTCAGTTGATGAAGTTATTTACTCTTTATTACTTACCGTGTTGTTAGTAGTTGTAACGCTTTGGGTTTTTATCGGCTCTTGGCGTGCCACACTTGTACCTGCTTTTGCAATCCCCGTAGCGTTAATTGGCTCATTAGCACTGATTTGGGCACTTGGTTTTTCAATTAACATTTTAACTTTACTAGCCCTTGTACTTGCCACCGGTTTAATTGTAGATGATGCCATTGTAGTTAGTGAAAATATTCAGCGACAACGAGGATTAGGTTTAGGCAGACGTGCAGCTGCGGTAATAGGAACACGAGAAGTGTTTTTTGCGGTAATAGCAACAACTGCAGTACTTGCAGCTGTATTTATACCTATTGCATTTTTACCTTCAACCGCTGGGCGGCTGTTTAGAGAGTTTGGAGGTGTACTTGCAGGCGCCGTTATTATTTCAAGCTTTGTAGCTTTATCATTAGTACCAGCGCTAACTTCAAAGCTAAAACTAAAACAGGGTGGCTTTCATCCATTTGCTAAAGTAGGTCATTGGCTTGGTGGTATTTATACAAAATCAATTCACAAAGTGCTAGACCATGCATGGGTTACATTTATAGCCTGTGTATTGGTAGCGGCTGGCTCAGGCGCTTTATATACAAGTTTAGATAGCGAATTACTACCAACAGAAGATCGTGGAAAAATACGTATATTTGCACGAGGTCCTGACGGTGTAGGGTTAAACTTTATGGATAGACAAGCCATAAAAATGGAAGATATTTTATTACCTTTTATTGATAGCGGCGAAATAGAATCAATTTATACGGTAGTTGGCCAATGGGATCCAAATATAGTATTTATCACTGTGCCATTAAAGCATTGGGATGAAAGAAATTTTACTCAACAAGAAATAATCAATAAAATTCGTCAGCCCTTGGGTGATATTCCCGGTGCACCAGCATTTCCAGGCGGTGCAAATAGTTTAAATTTACGTGGTCAAGGTGGCGGTGTTGAAATAGCCTTACTAGGTCAAGATTACCTACAAATATTTAAAGCTGCGCAGCAGTTTTCAGCGGCACTTGAAAAAGCAGTACCTGAAGTTGCCCCTGTTCGTATTTCCTATCAGCCATCGCAACCGCAGCTTAGAGTTAATATAGACAGACGGCGTGCACAAGAGCTTGGTGTAGCGCTGAGCGACATAGCAATTACACTGAGAGCGGCTATTAACGGAGATGATGTTGAAGATTTAAACATAGGCGATCAATCCGTTCCTATAATGTTGCAAGCTCAAAATCAAACCATAAACGATCCGAGCGATTTAGCTAATTTATATATTAGAGCTGGCAATAACAGCTTAGTGCCATTAAGTAGTGTTGCTTATATCTCTGAAGAAGGTGTAGCAGCTGAACTTGAGCGACATGCACAGCGCCGCTCTATTGAGCTCAGTATGGAACTGCCCGAAGGATTAACTATCGCCTCTTTAGTAGATCAAATTAAGCAGGTGTCTGAGCAATCATTAGCGCCTGGTATTGCACTTGCGTTTAAAGGTGAAGCACTGACCTATGAGGAAACATCTAACGAAGTGCTTGTAACCTACGTATTGGCTTTTTTAATTGTATTTTTAGTTCTTGCTGCCCAGTTCGAAAATGTAAATAGTGCTGTCGTGGTTATGATAACCGTACCATTTGGTATTACATCTGCAATTTTGGCGCTTTATTTAACGGGGACATCGTTAAATATATACTCTCAAATCGGCTTAGTTATGCTGATTGGCTTAATCGCTAAAAACGCTATATTACTGGTTGAATTTGCCGACCAATTACGCGACCAAGGTTTATCTGTTAGAAAAGCTGTTGAGCAAGCTGCACTAGTACGTTTAAGACCCATTACAATGACTCTTATATCGACCTTGTTAGGTGCGTTACCATTAATTATGTCTACCGGTGCGGGCGCTGAAGCACGAAATGCAATTGGTTGGGTGGTGTTTGGTGGCCTAGCGCTCGCCGTATTATTTACCCTTTACCTTACACCTGTTATTTACTTAGGTTTAGCTCGCTTTACGACCCCTCGAGGCGATGAATCTAAAGAGCTCGAACAAGAGCTAGAAAAGCTAAATTAAAGTGTAATTAAAGCTAGACTCACTACTCTTTTAGCTTAAAACAGTAGTGGGTCTTAGTTATATCTTGATTGGCTATATTTGTTTGTTAAGATAGCCACCTAAGCATATACATGCCTTACTGTGTGGTCACAAGGAATCCCCTATGCAAGCCGAACAAGTTGAAATCGCACAATTTTTAGCACAACATCCTCCTTTTGATGACTTACCTCAAAAAGCGCTTAATGAGCTAGCTCAACAAGTTGAAGTTGCTTACTTTAGAGCAAAAACAGATATTTTGAGTTTTGGACAAGATATATCTGACTTGTATGTAATTAGAAGTGGTTCTGTAGAAATGTATCGCCGTAATGGCGAGCTTTATAACCGTTTGGCTACAGCAGGTATATTTGGTCAAATGGGTTTATTGATGAACCGTAAGGTACGTTTTCCTGCAACAGCTCTTGAAGATACATTAGTATACTGCATAAACGTTGAGCTATTTAATCGTTACTGTGATGAGTTTGATGCGTTTGCTGATTACTTTGAAACAGATGGTAATGTGCGTTTACATCAAGCTATTGTTGAACAAGCTGATGGCAATGACCTTACAACTGCGAAAGTGAAATCATTAATTCACCGAGATGTAGTAACCGTAGATGCAACCTCTACAATACAAGATATCGCTAAATTAATGACCGAAGAGGCGGTTTCGTCAGTTTTGGTAACCGACGTAAATAAGCCTATAAACGATGATCCTGAGGAAGATGATGGACAAGTCGTTGGCATAATAACCGATAGGGATTTACGCTCAAAAGTAGTGGCTAAAGGCCTTGCCTTTAACACACAAGCAAAAGATATTATGTCAACTAACTTAGTGCTCTTAGACGCTAATGACTATATTTTTGAAGCTGTACTTGCCATGCTTAGAGATAATTTACATCACTTGCCTGTAGTACAAAAAAAGCGCCCTATAGGGGTTATCTCTCTCTCTGACATTTTACGTTATGAATCGCAAAGTAGCTTATTGCTTGTGCGCGGTATACTTGCTCAACAAACAATTGAGGATTTGGCACATTATGCGCGCCAGTTGCCCAACGTATTTGTTCGTATGGTCAACGAAGATGCAAACTCTCACATGGTTGGCACCGCCATGGCCGTTATCGGTCGTACATTTAAACAAAGATTGCTTGTATTAGCTGAAGAAAAGTTTGGTCCACCTCCCGTTCCTTATTGTTTTATTGCCTTGGGCTCAATGGCTCGAGATGAGCAACTTATTGTAACGGATCAAGATAACGCGCTAATTTTAGATGACAGTTATGACGACGAAAAACATAACGAATATTTTCAAAATATCTCAGACTTTGTTTGTGATGGCTTAGCACAATGTGGCTATACGTATTGTGATGGAGAAATAATGGCGTCGTTCAAAAAGTGGCGTAAAACTCGCTCAGAATGGTTTGATCAATTTGCAGATTGGATAGCTCAGCCAAAACCACAAGCTTTACTTAATAGCTCTATATTTTTTGATTTAGACGGGGTATGGGGTAAAACCAAGTGGGCTAATGAACTTAAAATATTTATAGCAAAACAAAGTAAAGTAAATCGTGTATTTTTGGCTAACATGGCAGCAAATGCTCGAAATAGAACTCCACCGCTTGGCTTTTTCAAAGGCTTTGTTATGGAACATAATGGCCAACATAAGCGCTCAATGAACTTAAAACGACGAGGTACCGCACCACTTTCGGATGTTATTCGCGTGCACGCACTAGCTATAGGTTCGCGTAAACAAAACTCGTTTGAGCGTTTAGAAGATATTATTGAAGCAAAACTTTTACCGCAGGGTAAAGCGCAAGATTTACGTGATGCACTAGAGTATATAGCTATGATGCGAATTCGCCATCAAGCGTGGCAAATAGAGAAGGGCGAAGAGCCAGATAATAACTTAGATCCACATTTACTGTCTCCCTTTGAACAGCGAAACTTAAAGGAAGCATTTGCTATTTTAGAAAAAGCGCAAAGCTATTTAAAATTTAGCTACACAGCAAACTCTGGTGTGAAGTAGCCTATGAATCCGCGTAATTATAAAGCAGTTGATTGGCAAGCTAGATATAACGAGCTTGCCAACAGCACCGAAAATAAACTCTTAAAACATTTTTATGCTGGTGCTTATAATCAAGACAAAGCCGCAGTAAAAGATGTGCCCTTTGTAGCAATGGACTTTGAAACCACTGGTTTAAATAGCCAAAACGACGATATAGTGAGTGTCGGATTAGTGCCGTTTAGTTTAAAGCGTATCTATTGTAAACACAGCCGGCATTGGGTTGTACAACCTAGACGTAACCTGCATGAAGAGTCTATTTTAATCCATGGGATAACCCATTCTGAGGTAGATGACGCCCCTGACTTTAATCAAATCATTGAACCTTTACTTGAAGCGCTAAGTGGTAAAGTTGTCGTGGTGCATTACGCTGCTATAGAACGCCATTTTTTAAATAATGCGTTACTACTACGGCTTAAAGAAGGTATTGAGTTTGCACTTGTTGATACAATGGAAATAGAAAAAAGAGCACTAAAAGCAAGGCAAGGTTTATTAGGTCGAGTATTTAATACAAAACTTGGCTCGCTCAGATTAACAGATTGTCGTGCGCGTTATTCTCTACCTGCGTATCAAAACCATAATGCGTTAACAGATGCACTTGCTACAGCTGAGCTTTTACAAGCGCAACTGAGTCATCATTACCGTTTAGATACTCCAATCTCAGAATTATGGGGGTAATACTAATACGTAATAATGCTTTAATCATATTGAAGGTTAAACCTGACGTTAGCTACGTTAAAATTTATCATTTAGAGCAACTAAATAACGAATTTTTGCCTTACTATTGAGACGTTTTTTTTACCACAAAACAGATCACTTTATTAAGCGAATTGATATAACCTTAAATAGTTAAACAAAAAAGCGCCGCAATTATTGCGGCGCTTTCGTTACTAATTAAAGTATTACTACTTAAGGTATTACTTAACTGGGCGGGGCTCAGTTCGTAAACCTAAAACTAAGCTTAAACACATAAACAATAATACAATAGTGAATGGCAAGCCTGTAGAAACGGCACCTGCCTGTAGTGCTTCAATTGCTTGTGTCCCACCAATCCAAAGTAGAGCTGCTGCAATAGCGCCTTCTACCGATGCCCAAAATATACGTTGTGGAACTGGTGCATCAATTTTACCGCCAGCAGTAATTGAATCAATTACTAGTGAACCAGAGTCAGATGATGTAATAAAAAACACGAGCACTAATACAATCGCAATAAACGATAAAATATTAGATAAAGGTAATTCATCAAGCATCTGGAACATAGCTAAAGGAACTTCAGTTAAACCATTAGTACCTAGTGCGCCAACACCGTTAACGACTTGATCAATCGCAATACCGCCGTAAATCGACATCCATAAAACAGTAACTAGCGTAGGGATAAGTAACACCGCAATTAAGAATTCACGAATTGTGCGACCACGTGATACACGCGCGATAAACATACCTACAAACGGTGACCAGGAAATCCACCAAGCCCAGTAAAACACAGTCCAACCATGCATCCATGTTTCATCTTCGCGGCCATGTGGGTTACTCAATGGAATTATATTTTCAACATAACCCATAATAGTTGTCGGTACGTTACCCATTGCTACAGCAAAGCCAACTAGGCAAACAAACAATAGCAATGAGAAAGCAATTAGCATGTTTACATTACTGAGTAGTTTTACACCTCCGTCAATACCACGAACTACAGAAACAATCGCTAAAAGTGTTACACCCACAATAACCAAAATTTGAGAGCCAATTCCGCCCTCAAGACCAAATACATGGTTAATACCTGCAGAAGCTTGCTGCGCACCTAAACCTAAAGACGTTGCAAGGCCAAATAATGTAGCAAGTACAGCTAAGATATCAATGATATGACCAGGCCAACCCCACGCTTTGTCGCCTAATATAGGATAAAAAATAGAACGAATTGAAAGAGGTAAACCTTTGTTGTACGTAAAAAATGCAAGAGATAAACCAACAACAGCGTAAATAGCCCAAGGATGAAGACCCCAATGGAACATAGTCGCGCCCATTGCTAATTTTGCAGCCTCTGGTGTATTAGCGGCTACGTTAAGTGGTGTTTCGTACCAACCAGTAAAGTAAGCAACCGGTTCAGCAACGCCCCAAAACATAAGGCCGATACCCATACCTGCAGCAAATAACATAGCAAGCCATGAAATTCGAGAGTGAGAAGGTTTAGCATCATCACCACCAAGGCGAATATTCCCGTAAGGAGAAACAATAAGTGCTAAACAAAAGAGTACAAAGAAGTTGGCAGCCCACATAAATAGGGCATCAAAATTATTAATAATATCGGTCTTGATACTATCAAGCGCTGTTTTTGCAGTTTGTGGGTCGGTAACAAGTATGGCGATTAAAAAAATGACAATCAGGCCCGCACTAGTTCCAAAAACAGGGTTGTGTATATCAAACCCCCACTTTTGTACGTTGTCCTGACCTACGGTGTAGTCCGTATTGTCAATACTATATTTGTCATGATTTTCCTTCATGCAATACCTCTTTAGTTGTCCTAACAAGCCAAAATAAATTCGGCGTCATATCGAATTACATTAGCCTTTAAATATTAAGTAAAAAGTAATACCGTAATTATTTGAAGACTAACTAATTTGAAGAGTGATCATACAGCTAGTAGTGTATGAGTTAAATATTAAATGTAAATGAATTTGTATTTAAAACGCTGTTTATATAGCCAAATTAATGATTCTTCTATTTAAAAGCTAAAAAGTTCTAAATTCAGTGAACGTTAAAAATTAGTTTGCTATTAAAAGTATTAATTTACTTAGTTAAGTAAAAAAAAGATCACTTTTAAGTAACTTACTTAATGCTTAAATGCTAGGGTTTCTTGACCTTTTAGGATTAAAGTTCGATCAATTTGGGAACGATTTAATCGCTTTTAGGTTTCTAACCTAGTGGGTACGGTAACTGCTTCTGCGTTATTGTGCATGCTTAGATGCACGTAATAAAAATTAAAAAACAAGCAGTAAAGAGCAAATTCCCCTTTAGGGCTATTATAAATTTATAAGCCGATAAGCATCTTTAATCAAGTTGTAATATGAATATGATTTAACACAACACTAAGCTATATTTTATAAATAGATAGGCAAAGGGATTAATACTATTATGCGTGAATGCGTTACGAACAATACCAATCAAAACGAACTTGTTAAACGCTTTTGCAGCGTTAGAGGCGAAAGCCTAGCTATTATAGAACCTCTCACTGTAGAGGATTGCCAATTACAAGCTATGGCAGATGCCAGTCCAAGCAAATGGCATATAGCACACACAACATGGTTTTTTGAAACGTTTTTACTTAGTGTTTATTGTAAGCAGTACATTGTGTTTAACTCTCACTATAGAATGCTTTTTAATTCCTACTACAATGGGGTTGGAGAGCAATTTAAACGAGCCAACCGAGGTAGTTTATCTAGGCCTAGTTTAGATGAAGTTCTAGCTTACAGAAAGCATGTTGATAGCTGTGTAATTGAATTGCTTAATACTGAAGTTAACCCAGAAATTAAAGATATTATTGATCTTGGTTTAAACCACGAGCAACAGCACCAAGAGCTAATGCTAATGGACATCAAATATAACTTTTCAGTAAACCCATTATTTCCACAATATCAAACATCATTTTTAAATAGCCAAAACAAATCAGCAGATATTAAGCCCCTCAATTTTATAAATTTTGAGCAAGCTATTATTAACATAGGCACAAATGCCGACGATGAATTTGCATATGATAACGAGTGTCCCAAACACCAAGTATTAATTCATCCATTCAATTTTGCTAATAGATTGGTCACCAATGGTGAATATTTAGACTTTATAAATGCCAGTGGGTATAGCAATCCACAGTACTGGTTAAGCGACGGCTGGGCAAATATACAAAATAATAGTTTAACGCAACCTTTGTATTGGCATTGCATAAATAACGAGTGGTTTGAGTTTACACACTATGGATTGCAGCCTCTTAATTTAAGTGCACCAATCTGCCATGTTAGTTATTTTGAGGCCAGCGCCTATGCTAATTTTGTAAAGGCTCGCTTGCCTACAGAGTTTGAGTGGGAATATGCAGCTAAAAATACAGCTTCAACAGAGATTAATAATAAAGACCTAACACCTCAGCAAGCAAAAAATGATACTGAAATAAACCAGTTAACTGATGCGTGTTGGCAATGGACGAACAGTGCATATTTACCATACCCTGGTTTTAAGCCTATTGAAGGAGTAGCAGGGGAGTACAATGGTAAGTTTATGAATAACCAAATGGTGCTACGTGGTGGGTGTGTTTTTACCCCTCAAAACCATTTACGACAAACATATCGTAATTTTTATTACCCACATCAAGCGTGGATGTGCAGCGGGATAAGACTAGCTAAGGATATAGTATGAGCCAAGTAACAGCGATTAAGCAAAGTAACATAACCGACACTGAATTTCTAAACGACGTGATAAGCGGATTAACGCAACAACAAAAAACGCTTCCGTGTAAATATTTTTATGATGATAAAGGTGCTGCATTATTTGAGCAAATAACAACATTACAAGAGTATTACGTAACACGAACTGAGCTTTCTATATTAGAGCAACATTCTAAGTCGATTGCTCAAATGCTACCTGAAAACCTCTCTATTATAGAGCCTGGCTGTGGCTCGGGTAAAAAGGTTGCCTATTTATTAGCGCATATGGCAAACGTAAAAACCTTTGTACCGTTTGAAATCTCTGAAGAGATGCTCAGTTATTCACTTGCTCATTTGTCACCGTTATTTCCAGATTTGGCAATTTCGCCATTATTAGGAGACTTTACACATAGTCAAATGGTTAAACAGCTAACCAAAGATACCGCTTTAGATAGTCAAACAAATCTGGTGTACTTTCCGGGGTCTACTCTTGGCAATTTTGCACCTGTAAAAGCAATTGAAATTATGAATAATTTCCATCGCTTATGTGGTGTAAATGGCTATGTGCTAATTGGCATTGATTTAGTAAAAGAGCGCCAAGTGTTACTTGATGCATATAACGATAAATTAGGTATAACCGCCGTGTTTAATAAAAACTTACTAGAACGTATTAATAACGAGTTAAATGGCACATTTAACTTAGACAATTTTAGCCACGAGTCACGCTTTAACGAGCAACATAGCCGTATCGAAATGCATTTAGTAAGTAATTGTACCCAAAGCGTGATTATAAATGATCAGCAAATAGACTTTATAGAAGGTGAAAGCATTCATACGGAAAACTCTCACAAGTACACGCTTGAGTCGTTTAAGCAGCTTGCAGCGCAGGCTAATTTAAAGTTAGAGCAAACATGGCAAGACGATAGTAACTATTTTGCCTTGTGCTTATTAAGACCGCTTTAAACGTTACTTAAGTTTAGGGCGTGTTGATCTTTGATAGTTGAATTTGCAGCAATATGTTTGGTTTTTAGGCAAGGCAGAGTCTATGAAGTGTGGTTATTCCACATAAATAGGTGATAACGCAGCATAAATGCCAAACATGTGCTGCCCTTCGGGTTCTGCCTAGGGGCGATAAACTCTTTGTTGCTCGATTTTTACTTAGCCCACTAGGTTACAGACCTCGCGCCGCGATTTAATCGCCCCTAGATTGAACAAATTTCAATTCGCAAAGATCAACACGCCCTAGTAAATGACAACTTGGGCATTTTTAAACTCATAGTTTAGCAATGCGCCATTATTTGATTGCTGTATAAGCGCGGCTTTATTTAAACCATGCAGTCTAAATAGAAGAGGGGCAATAACAGATACCGCAGAGCCCGTTGCACTGTCCTCATTTACGCCAAACTGGGGGGCAAAATATCTAAAACGCGCTATGGCATTTTTCTTGTCTTTATTTTTTATACTAAGGGTAATTACTGCATTTTTGTGGAGTTTACTCAAAGCTTTAAAATCAACGTGTAAGCTTTTTAAATCGTCTCTTTCAACTTCTTTATTAAATTCTTCATTAAATAGCACCACGGTATAACCGTTTTTATCACCGGTACTGTAGGCTGTTTTTATTGCTGAGGAAAACACACTTTTTAACTCACTCGCAGCTAATTCGCTTTTTTTAGGCTCTATACTTTTTAGTAACAACTGGGCGCGTTGTTTTTTTACTCTTATAGCAAAACGCTCATTACTCATTGAAGTAAATACTTTAGGGCAATAACCTAAATAATCTATTAAAAAATTAGCGGCCGCTAAAGTGCCATGTCCGCAGCGTTTAATTTCACTTGTTTGGTTAAACCAGCGAATATTGCAATGGCGTTTAGTTATCTCATTTTGATTTAAAAATACGGTCGCAGGGTGAATTGATTGTGATGCAATATATTGCATTGTTTTTGTTGTTAACCCATTTTTATAAATAACAATTAAAGCGCTCGAGCCTTTTAAGTTATTTGCAGGGCTATAAAAAACAGATTCGGTGGAAGTGAATTCTATAAAGCGAAGCGCAAGCCATTTAGGCTTACGCTTCGCTAAACAAAGAGTATTAACCTTTGCTTGCATATGCGTCGTTATGAACGCCCGCAGCACGACCTGATGGATCGGCATTGTTTTGAAACGATGCGTCCCATGCCAGAGCTTCAGGAGTCGAACACGCTACCGACTTACCATGTGGTACACATTTAGCGGATGCATCACCAGGGAAATGTTCTTCAAAAATTGCACGATAGTAATATGCTTCTTTTGAGTCTGGTGTATTAATAGGGTATTTAAATTTCGCATTTGCAAGCTCTTGATCGCTTACTTGCTCATTTACAAACTCTTTTAACGTATCAATCCAGCTGTAGCCTACACCGTCTGAAAACTGCTCTTTTTGACGCCATAAAACTTCATCAGGTAAGTAACCTTCAAAGCCTTCACGTAAAATATGTTTTTCAATTTTGCCATCTTTACACATTTTAGCTTCAGGGTTGATACGCATAGCTACATCAACAAATTCTTTATCAAGGAACGGTACACGTGCTTCTACGCCCCATGCCGCCATTGATTTATTAGCACGTAAGCAGTCAAACATATGCAGTTTTGATACTTTACGGTTTAGCTCTTCATGAAACTCTTGTGCGTTAGGGGCTTTATGGAAGTATAAGTAGCCACCAAATAGCTCATCAGCACCTTCGCCAGATAACACCATTTTAATGCCCATCGCTTTAATTTGGCGAGCCATTAAGTACATAGGTGTAGAAGCACGAATCGTTGTTACATCGTACGTTTCAATGTGGTAAATCACTTCACGCAGTGCATCAATACCTTCTTGAATCGTAAAAATAATAGGGTGGTGAATAGTCCCAATCATGTCAGCTACTTTTTGTGCAGCCGCTAAATCAGGTGAGCCTTCAAGGCCAACTGAAAAAGAATGAAGTTTAGGCCACCATGCATCGCTTTCGTCGTTATCTTCAATACGTTTGGCAGCAAAGCGCTGGGTAATAGCAGAGATAACTGATGAGTCTAAACCACCAGAAAGTAATACGCCGTAAGGCACGTCACACATTAGCTGGCGTTTAACGGCCGCTTCTAATGCATCTTTAACGTCTTGGGCTTCTGCGCTATTATCTTTAACTGCATCAAATGTTTCCCAATCACGTTTGTAATAAGGCGTCATTTTACCATCTTTGCTGTACAGGTAATGTCCTGGAGGAAATTCTTCAATGTGCTTACAAATTGGAGAAAGTGCTTTTAGCTCAGAAGCAACGTAAAAGTTACCGTGCTCGTCGTGACCAGTGTAAAGCGGGATAATACCAATATGATCACGGCCAATTAAGTAAGCGTCATTTTCTTCGTCGTATAAACAAAATGCAAAAATGCCATTTAGGTCATCTAAAAAGTCAGGCCCTTTTTGTTTATAAAGCGCTAAAATAACTTCACAGTCTGATTGAGTTTGAAAAGTAAAATCAACGTCTAGCTCTGCTGCAAGTTCTTTATGATTATAAATCTCGCCATTAACCGCTAAAATATTTGTTTTTTCAGGATTGTATAAAGGCTGTGCACCGCTTGATACACCAACAATAGCTAAACGCTCATGCACTAAAATAGCTTTTTCAGATGCGTATACACCAGACCAATCTGGGCCACGGTGTCTAAGCAGTTTTGACATTTCAATTGCTTGGGTACGCAATTGAGTGGGATCAGATTTAATATCTAATACCCCAAAAATTGAACACATAGTAACTCCTCATTCCTATTATGTGTGCAGCAAAGCCAATTTGCTGTGCTGCGAAACCTTGTTTTATCAGAAAAAATTACTCAAGTCACATAGCTTTTACAATTAATTAAGAATAATTTATGCACCAAGTTATATGTAACCGCACCAAATTGGTTAATGAGTGGTACCTGCTGCCATTTTTACGTCGTTATTATTGTTCAAAGCTTGCGCAACCATAACTTTTAGCGCGTTAATAACAGTGTCTTCACTCATGCTTGGTGCGCCATTGTGGTGCACAGCTTGGCTTGGTAAATAAGGAATATGCACAAAGCCACCTTTCATTAAAGCGCAGTGATCATTTATGTAATGCATAAGGCCATACATAACGTGATTACACACATACGTACCTGCCGTATTCGAAATGGCAGCAGGTATATTGCTGTTGTGCAATGCTTGTAACATGCGCTTTATTGGTAAGTTTGTGAAATAGGCATCAGGGCCATTTTTTTCTATTGGTGTATCGATAGGCTGCTTGCCTGCATTGTCTTTAATGCGTGCATCGTCAACGTTTATTGCAATACGCTCAATTGATATTTCGCTGCGTCCACCGGCTTGACCTATACACAAAACAACCGCTGGATTGTGCGACTCAATGGCGTTTATAAGCTGACTGATAGACGTATTAAATTCACAGGCAAGTTCTAGTGTGCATATTTTGTGTTTCATGATGATAGTTTCATCAAGTTTTTGCACTGCTTGCCAAGAAGAATTGATAGTTTCGCTACCGAAAGGAGCAAAACCGGTTATTAATACACACGGCATAGTAGAAGTTGATTTAGTCATTAAACACCAAGCTATACATTAAAATAATAATAACGGCGAGTAAGTTAGCTGCCGTCGGAATTTGAACCTTTATTACATGGTACCTATTTTTTAAATCTAGGGCGTGTTGATTCTAGAATGTTTTTATAGGTTATTTTTAAGTGCAAGGCTCAATTGATGTAGATGCCCGTCAAGTTTCTGCTTCGCTTTTGCTGCTTCTTCAAACGTTACATATTTAAACTCAATATTATCTAAAGGTCTAAATTGCGCAAATTGATGTAAGTCGGCTTCAATAACAGTCCCTAAAAGCGGATAGCCTCCTGTGGTTTGGCCATCATTAAGGAGCACAATAGGCTCACCATTTGGTGGTAGTTGAATACTCCCAGGACTCACCCCTAGTGATGGCAAAGAGTGCGAATGCACCAAGCTATTCTTATTATTCTCAAGCCTAACGCCCATTCGGTTGCTGTTACTACTAATTTTAAATGCGGTAGATACAAAGTTGCTTAGTAAAGGCTCGCCTAATAAATTAGCATGGGGGCTTGGGTGTAATCGTATTAGTTTACGCTTAGGAGGTGCAATTGCGCCTACTTTTATAAACTCTCCATAATAAGGAGTAATAGGTATTTCATCACCAGTGGCGAGAGTTCTACCTTCAATACCACCAAAACACGCATTTAAATCTGTAGATTTAGAGCCCATAATTTCAGTACTTCGTATACCGTGTTTCACCGCCAAATAAGCTCTCAAGCCTGCTCTACCAGTAGCAAAGCTCAGTACTTGTTTGTTTTTTACTGCGTATGTCCAACCAGGGTGAATTGCTTGTCCGTCAAGGGTTGCTTGCAAATCGGCACCATGAAGCGCAATTACTGTGTCGCAGCTAAATTCCAGCTCGCACAAACCAACGGTTATTTCTAAAACAGCATCATTGTCGTTATTGTTAAGTAATCTGTTAGCAATTATTTGCGCATACGGGTCTAAGCTGCCCGCTTTGCTTACACCCAAATGGCGGTAGCCTTCACGGCCAAAATCTTGAATTGTAAGTAATACACCACTTTTAAGTACTTTAATCATGAGTTGCTTCTTTATTAACGAGCGGAACAAATTCAAGCGTATCACCTGGTTGAATTAAGCAAGGTTGTTCAGAGGTCGAATCAAACAAAGCTGTATCTGTATGGCCTATTATGTGCCAACCGCCTGGCGTATCCGCAGGGTAAATTCCGGTTTGAGAAGCACCTATCGCAACAGAACCTTTAGGGACCCTAGTACGTGGTTCATCACGCCTTGGTGTATGTAATTGCCCCTCTAAGCCGTGTAGGTAAGCAAAGCCGGGCTGAAAGCCTAAAAATAATACGTGGTACTTGGCTTTACTATGAATATTAATAACATCATCAGTGCTTAAATTATGATAGTGAGCTACGTAATTAATATCCTCACCCTTGTAGGTGGTTTTTATTAAGTGATGCTTCCCTTTAAAAGTACTACTTTTAATATCACTCCAAAGTGTAGGTAGCACTTGTAACCATTTATTTAAGTGTTTATCTGATTTTAAATAAAGAGTGAGCGAGTTCATGGCCGGCACCAAATCGGTAAATTCATCAGTGCTTTTACAGTGGCTGGTTAAAGCCCAAATTTTCTTTTGAATAGAGAGTCTATCTGTAGCGTCTAAATGCGATGCATCAAGCAGTAAACTACTGTTTGTTAATGCATAAATATGGGGAGCTGGCTTCATTAAATAAACCTATTTGTACAATATAATTTAAACGTAACACAGTTTTATTAATTTATTTACACGATTGCGACTAAGTAGTTATGTTTAGTGTTTATTTTCCCAGCTTACTTTAAGAGTATTTTTATATTCAATTAATCGTATTTAACTTATTGAGGACCAAAACTTATTACACTTCGTACTAAATAAGTAATTAGGTTGAAATGAAAATTAAGATAAGGAGGTCTTAATTAGCACGCACTTGTTTAAGAGGTACTTTATGAAACACCAGCATTTATTATATTTATCTGGCGCTGCTATTATATTTAGCGCAGGCAGCTTTGCTTTATCTATGGAAAAGGTAGAGCATAGTAATGTAGAAGCCACCATGCATGTAGAAACCATCGTACTTGGTTCTGGTTGTTTTTGGGGAGCCGAAAAACGCTACGAAGCGCTAAGTGGCGTTATTGATGCTGAGTCGGGTTATGCAGACGGCCATGGGTTTAAAGCAACGTACAGAAATATCACCGATCAGTCTCGTCGTTTTGACGAGAATAATTATGCTGAGGTTGTACAGGTTATGTATAACAGCAATATAATTTCAGCAGAAGAGCTATTAAAAAGTTATTTTGAAAGCCACGATCCAACTCAAAAAGATCGCCAAGGCAACGACATAGGTACGCAATATCGTTCAATTGTATTAACGACTTCTGATGCACAAGCTAAAGTAGCTGAGCAAGTTAAATCGCAATATCAGCAGCTTTTAACTGATGCGAGCTACGGAAAAATCGAAACGGTTATTAAACCGCTTGAAGGTTTTGTATCGGCAGAAGAATATCATCAAAATTATCTAGAAAAGAACCCTAATGGCTATTGCCCCGATCATTCTACAGGCGTAGTTTTTAATAAAACACCCGTAGAAAAAGCTGACAACAGTGATCTACTCGTAGGTAAGCAAATAGTAGTCTTAGATTCACGAGAATACTGTCCGTACTGTGAAAAATTTAAAAAAGCAGTCGCAAATGATTATAAAGGCACCATACCTATGACATTTCGACATGCTGACCAACTTGATGATTTAACCATTAAGTCAGCCACATGGGCAACGCCGACTATTTTGTTCTTAGAAAACGGAGTAGAGGTATATGGCCGTCAAGGGTACGCAACGCCTGAAGAGTTTTATAAAGCATTAGGTGCATTCAAATTAGGTAACAGTGATGCTTATAAAGTTGCATTCGATGCACGAACAGATAGGCCCTATTGCAAAGAATACAAAGAGTTTAAAAATACGCCCGATGGCACATTTGTTGATAAATTAAGTGGAGAGCCTCTATTTGATACAAGCGATAGGTTTAACTCAGGTACTGGTTGGTTGTCGTTTACTCATCCAGTAAAAAACAACGTAACACAGCATGACGATAGCAGCTGGGGCATGACACGTATTGAGCTTCGCTCTAAAAGTACAGGTATACACTTAGGGCATTTATTTCCAGGTGAAGGCCCAAGAGGGCGTGATCGCTACTGTATTAATGCAACCGTTCTTGATTTTGTACCAAGAGATAAAAGCTAAATAGCTAAATAAAAAGCCTGGTTTAAAGCCAGGCTTTTTGCATAAAACAAAATAGTTTTATCATAATCCCCGTAAATTTGTTAAAGTTTGATTGGCTTAAATCCGGCAGCAATATATTCTTTAGGTTATTAATGAATCTATTATCAAAAATAGCTAAGCAGTCAATTTATCTACCTTTTATTTTTATGTTCTTAATGACCAACGCTAAATCAGCCACTCATTATGTAGTGGGTGTTGAAAATATAGAATACCTTCCGTACTTTGACGGTAGTGGGGCTGATAACAGTGACTATTATGGCTTTAGTCAAAAATTACTTACCTTGTTTGCTCAACAGCACGATTTCAAATTTGAGTTCTACACATTACCAATTAATCGCCTCTATAAAGAATTTATTGACCACCATCATGTTGATTTTAAATACCCTGATAATCCTCAATGGAAACCAAGTTATAAAGCTTCCTTTGGTGATTTAAATGAAATTATTTATTCGCAGCCAACCGTTGTGACTAAAACGGGTATTGCGAGTTTAAATAAAAATATCACTATTGATGAATGCGTTAGTTTTGCAACGGTGAGAGGGTTTACGCCTCAAAGCTTTAAACCATTAATGAACAACGAAAACGTTGAGTTAATTGAAACCGCTAATGTAAGGGAATTGATAGAGTTGCTTTTAAAAGAGCGAGTAGAGTGCGTTTACATATCTAACGATGTATTAAATTATAATATCGTTAAATACTTTAAATTAACCCGACCCGTTTATTTTCAAAACGAACTACCGGTAGATTTACAAGCCTTTTTATTATCGTCGATTGACTACCCTGACGTGATTAAGAAATTTGATACATTCTTGCTTTCACATAAAGTGCAAATACAGGAACTGAAAAAAGAATATCAAATAAAAAATTAACTAAAAAAGCCCCGTAAGTTATAACTTACGGGGCTTTTTAAAAGGTATTAACCTGTATATAACTATATTATGTATGTGCTTAATAATAAAAACAGTTCAAGCTAAGTCACCACCTAACTTGAACCATTTTTCACACTGACAACATCTTCACACACAATATAAAGATTCTGTTTGCTACACTTAAGTAGCTTTGTATTACATATCGTGTGGTTTGAGCCAAGAATAAAAACAGTTCAAGCTAAGTCACCACCTAACTTGAACCATTTTTCACACTGACAACATCTTCACACACAATATA